>JALYTU010000723.1 GCA_030854125.1 Actinomycetota bacterium
CGCCGGCAGCGTGCCGTAGACGCGGCCGCCCGCGCCATCCAGCCGGGCGGCGCAGAATGCGTCAGCGACGGCCGGTGGCGCATGGCGCACGAGCAGCGACGCCTGCAGCGCGACGGCCAGGTCCTCGACGACCCGACGGGCCTGGAACTGGCCCGCGGCCAGCCGCTCCTCACCGCTGGCGCCGTCACCGTCGGCGAACAGGGCGTGGATGCGGTCGCGGGTCCGGACCAGGTGCAGGTCCAGCCGGGCGTCGCCGCCGTGGGCGATATCACACTCGGCCAGGAACGCCGGCAGTCCCTCGGGCTCACGGATGATCGCCCGCAGCACGTCAAGCGCGGCGACGTTGCCCGAGCCCTCCCAGATCGAGTTCAGCGGCGCGTCGCGGTACAGCAGCGCCATCCCGGACTCCTCCACGAAACCGTTGCCGCCCAGGCACTCCAGCGCCTCGGCGGCGTGGCCGGCGGCCCGCTTGGAGACCCAGTACTTCATCACTGCGGTGGCGAAGCGGCGAAACGCTCCCGAGCCGGGCTCGTCATAGGACCGCGCAACGCGCATCGCCGCCGCAGTCGCCGCCTCGGACTCGATCGCCAGATCGGCGAGCACGTTGGTCATCGCGGGCTGATCGACGAGCAGCGCACCGAAGGCACGGCGATGACGCGCATGGTGGATCGCCTCCAGAGTCCCACGCCGCAGCCCGGTGCTCGCGCCGAGCAGGCAGTCCAGGCGGGTGTGGTTGACCATCCGGATGATCGCCGGCACGCCGCGCCCCTCCTCGCCGATCAGCCGCCCCTCGATGCCCCGGAACTCGACCTCGGAGGAGGGCAGGGAACGCGTACCAAGCTTGTCCTTGAGGCGCTGGAACTCCATGCCGGGGCCGCGCTGCACCAGAAAGCACGAGAGGCCGCCCGGAGCCTGGGCGAGGACCAGGAACACGTCACACGGTGGATAGGAGCAGAACCACTTGTGGCCGTGGATCTCATAGACGCGGTCACCGGCCGGCTCGGCCCGAGTGATGTTCGCGCGGACGTCGGAGCCGCCCTGGCGCTCGGTCATCGCCATTCCCGCCAACGCGCCCGTCGCGTAGTCGGTGCCGGTCAGCCGCGGCTCCCATTCGGCGGCGAGATCGGGTGCGCCCTCGCGCAGGGCCGGGATCGCCGCATAGGTCATCGAGACCGGGCACATCACGCCGGCGTTGGCGTTTGACCACTGCGTGAACATCGCCGCGCGGACGACGTGCGCGCCGGGCCGGGGCTCTCGCCAGGGCAGGCTGTGGATCCCCCGAGCCACCGCGCCGCCGAGTAGCCAGTGCCAGGACGGGTCAAGCTCCACCTCATCGATCCGGCGCCCAAAGCGATCGTGGGTCAGCAGCCGTGGCTCGTTGCGCTCGGCCCGGCGGCCGTGTTCGCGGGCCTCCGGGCTGCCGGCGGCCACGCCCGCCTCACGGACCGCGTCCAGGCCCCATGCCCCGCCCTCGCGAACGGTCGCCTCACGGAGGGCGAGGTCGGCGTCCAGCAGGCTGATCGGCTCCAGCGACGGCGCCTGATTGACCACCTCGCGAGCCGGGTCGACGGTCTCAAGCGTCGTCATGGCCGTTCCTTTCCGTTGCCGGTGAATCTCGATTCACAAGCGTAGAGAACCGCGATTCACGCCGCAAGCCTCCGCCTCACGCCAACAGCTCAAACCGCACCGCGAGCGCCCGGTAGGTTTCAGCCGCACGCCGATCTCGGGTGACCAACGGCAGATCATGCGCTCTCGCGGCGGCGCCCACCAACGCGTCATACACCGCGCCCCCGGCCACGCCGGCGCTCACCAGTTCGTCGGTCAGATTCGCGGACGCGGCCGCCCCCAGGTGCCTGGTGTGCGGAAAGCTGACCGCCAGGAGACGGGCCACCGTCTGCGGGTTGCGACGCGCCGGCGGCGGCAGCCGGGTGAGCACCGAGAAGGTCTCAAAGGCCGCGTGCCCGGCCAGCCCGAGTGCCCGATCGCCGATCGCATCCAGCGTCGACTCGTGCTGGGAGTGATCGGCGACGCTCAGCGCCACCGCGACGCTGGTATCAACCAGCGCAACCGCGTCAACGCCGACCGGCATCTCGCGCCGCCCGGACGAACGCGTCGTCGATGGCCGCCCCTTCGGCGGGAATCACCAGCCGGCCGTTGCGCTCCTCAATTCGCTCCCCGGTGACCGGTTCGACGCGCAGGACATTTCCGTCAGCGGTCAGCTCGACCTCCCCGGGGCGAAAACCCAGCTCGTCACGGAGCTGCTTCGGGATGACCACCCGTCCTGCCTGATCAATGGTTGCTCGCATGCCTGGAAGC
>JALYTU010000724.1 GCA_030854125.1 Actinomycetota bacterium
TCGTGCAGCCGCCGGTGGACGTCCTCCCACGCCCACGGGTCGTCATCGGCGCCGGCCAGCCGCTGCGCCGACCAGCCGAGAAACGGGCTGAGCGAGACGGCGTGGGCACGCAACACCGAGGCCGGACGCTCGAGCGCCTCGAGCAGGGCCAGCCAGTCGCGGGCCGGCTCGGTGCCGAACACGCTGCCGGCCCCGTTGATGACCGCGGGGACGTCCAGCGCGCCGAGTGCGTCGCGGATCATCGCCGCCTGGCGGTTGGTGCGCACGAGCACGGCGAGGTGACCGGGACGCACGGGCTCGGTTCCGAGCACCTCGCCCTCGGGGCCACGCTGCTCAATGCTCGCGCCTGCGTCCAACAGCGCGACGATGTCGGCGGCCAGATCAGCGCAGATGTGTTCACGGCCCGAGCTCTTCTGAACGTATCCTCCGGGGGTCAGCGAGATGGCCGGATCCTCGCGCTGGGCGATCCGCACGCGCATCGGGGCGGGGCCGGGTGCGCCACGGAGGCGAAAGCCGGCGTGGCCGGGGGCCGCGCGGACCTGGCGGTAGACGATCCCCTCGTGGCCCAGCCGGACCCCCGACAGGAGCGTGTCGTGGGCGGCGACGAGATCGCCGTCGCTACGCCAATTGGTGCCGAGCGTGGCGCGGGCGTTGGCGGCGGCCGCCGCCTCGAGGTAGGCGTAGACGTCGGCACCCCGGAAGGCGTAGATCGCCTGCTTGGGATCGGCGATCAGCACGAGCGTGACCTGCGCCCCGGTGAAGGCACGCTGCAGGATCTCCCACTGGTCGGGGTCGGTGTCCTGGAACTCGTCCACCAGCACGACCCGGAAGCGCCGGCGCAGCTGCTGCGCGGCGGCCTCACCGCCGCCGCCGGTCAGCGCCGACTGCAGGCGGATGACGAGATCGTCGTACGTCATCACGCCCATTGCGCGCTTGCGAGCCTCGAACTCGACCCGGACGGCGCGGGCCAAGCGGCCGCGCATGGCGGCGTGATCCTCGGCTGCGGCAATGATCTCAGCGCCTGGATTGTCGATTGCCGCTCGCGCGATCCGGGCGGCCTCGGTCCGGTCGAACGCGGGCGCCGGGCCGCGGTAAAAGCGGCGGATGTAGAGGTCGTCGACCACCTCATCGACGAGCTCGGAGAGATCCTCGACAAAGGCGACGTCGGGCTCGAGGTCTCCGGCGATCCCCAGGCCTCCGAGCACCTCCTGGCAGAAGCCGTGCGTGGTGGCGATGGTGGCGGCGTCAAAGCTCGCCACGGCACGGGCGAGACGCTCGTGGCGCGCCTTGACCTCGGTCTCGGAACCCGCCGCGAGCAGCGCGACGAGCCGGTCACCGCCGGGCAGCACCCCGTCGAGCGCGGCCGCGAGCCCCTGTTCGGCGCTGAGCATGCGCTCACGAACCCGGTCGCGCAGCTCGCCGGTGGCGATCCGGGTGAAGGTGACGAGCAGCAGCTCGTCGAGCGGGACCCCGTCGGCGACATAGCGTGCCGCGAGGGCGGCGATCGTGTACGTCTTGCCGGTCCCCGCGCTGGCTTCCAGCACGGTCACGCCGGACGGCAGCGGGCCGTAGACGTCGAACTCCTGCGGGTCGCGCAGGTCGCCGGTCGGCGGGGTGTCGCGCAGGCTCATCGCGCGCTCACCTGCTCGCAGGCCAGCAGGCCGTCCCACAGCCGCCGGGCGAGCCGGCCGAACCGGGTCAGCTCGTCATGGCGCCAGTCAGGCCCGTCCTCGCCGGCCTGGGGAGCGAGTCCGAGCACCCGGCTGAAGGGGAGCTCGCCACCGAGCACGAGCTGGTGCTCGAGCTCGCGGTCCTCGTGATCGAAGTTCCATTCGGACTCCCACGCCCGGCGGCCGGCCAGCTCGGCGTCCTGGCCGCCGTGCGCGGCCTGGGCATAGGCGGCCGAGGTCTGGCAGAAGAGCGGCAGCGGCTCGCGCATCCCCCGGTCGTAGAGATCGACCAGATCGATCAGATGCGTCCTGGCCTGCTTCTCATCCAGCGGTCCGAAGCTGGCGCTGGTCGGCCGACCCGGATCGCGCCGACCGACGGCGACGGCGGTCCAGGGGCGCTCCGGGTGGGCGCAGGCCAGCGCCAGCAACCCGATCCAGGCGGAAAGCTGTTGTTTGGGGCCCATCTTGCTGTATCCGATGGAGACCAGCGTGGTGCCGTGGATACCCGCGACGGTGCCCCGCAGCTCCCGGCCACCCCCCAGCGACACCGATACGTCGACGCTCCGGCGCGGCGCCACCAGCATGGCCGCCGTCCGGCTGACCAACGGCTCGACCTCGGCGAGTACCGCATCCAGCGTGCTCTGGC
>JALYTU010000725.1 GCA_030854125.1 Actinomycetota bacterium
GCCTGGGATCGCCCGCGTGGTGGAAATCCAACCCTGCGTCAGATCGCTGAGCACCTTGGCTTGGTACGCCGAACAGGTCGGTGACCGCAGCCGCGCTCCCACCACGCAAGGCGGAGGGCCTGGACCCTCCCCCTCCTGAGGCGTCGGCATCGGTTGTGGTGTGCAACGGCTCCAGCGGGAGTACCGTCGCGGGCGACAAGCGCGCCGTTTGGAACGGTCGGCTCGATGCTCGTTATACTTTCGAGCTCCTCAATCTGGTGGGACCGAAGACCCATGTCGGGCGGGAGGGAGTATCGGATGGGAGCCGCATACCGGCGGACGCGAAGGGTCTTTCGTGGCAGCTGATTTCGGGAGCCGTGGTGACCAGGAGCGCGTGTTGATGACCGTGGTCAGCGGCTCGCCGTCCCAGTCGGGCGAGTTGCTAGCCACGGCCCTCTCGCGGCCCAGCGCGCGACGGCGCACCCGAGTGCTCCCGACCCTCAGCGTGTGGTTCTTCCGCGCCCTCCTTGTCATCCCCTTCGTGCTCATGGCGCCCGAGGTCACCTCCCTCATCCTCGGCCGGTCGAACGGGGTTGCAAACGTATCCGCATCCACAGCCGACGTGCTCGGCACATCGTCGTTGGTCATCTTCACGATGATGCTGTGCGTCACCCCAATCCACACCATGACCGGCTGGCGCTGGCACCTGGTGCTGCGGCGGGACTACGGGGTCGCGATGTTCTTCACGGCGGGCACCGACCTCACGCTGGCGGCGCTCACCACCGGCAAAACGTTCCCGGGAGGTCCGCTCGCCCGCATCGCCGGCCACACCTTCCTCGTCTTCGGGTCGCTCTCGGTGTTCCTCCTGGTGCCACTGACACTGACGGCGAACCGGCGGGCGATGCGCTGGCTTGGCGGCCACTGGAAGGCGGTCCAGCGGCTGACCTACGTCCTCGGGGTGACCATCCTCATCCACCTCGCCTTCCTGTTCGGCCTGAGCTCGATATTCCTCGACGCGCTCTACGTCAGCGCCCCGCTGGCGCTGATCCGGGTGCCTGCGGTTCGCCGGTGGTGGCGGTCGGCGCGAAAGGCTCGCGCCCACCGCGTACTGCGGCTCGCCATGGCCCTCGTTCTCATTGGGGTTTTCTCGCTGGGGTACGTCCAGCTGGTCAACGAGCTCGCGTTCAAGGGAAGCGCCGCGTTCGTGCAGAACCCACCGAGCGACTGAACGATGCCGCACGACTCCATCGTCCTGGCGCAGACCAAGCGGCGCCGGCTCCGGGCCAGGCGGATCATGATGCTGCTGGCACTGGTGTGCGCTGTCGCGGCGCTCGGGCTTGGGGCATTCCAGTTGCGGGCGGAGGGCCTGGACCAGTTCCTCTATCGCGCCCCAGGCGTGGGCGCCAGCAAGTGAGCGAGGGTTCGGCCACTCCTTGATCCGTTCGTCGGTAGCACTGCCGGCGCAACCGGTGTGCACCGCCCGGCATTCGCCCAGGGTCAACGACGGCGGTCGAACTCCCATTCATGGACCCCGACATCGCCATTGTTGGCGAGTAGCGTCTGCCCGTCCCCGAGCAGCGCGTAGAGCGATTCTCGCGTCGGGACCTTCACAGTCAACGCCACTCCTGACAGCTCTCCGTCATCGAGGTCTCGGAGCGCTCCGTAGATGATCAGGCGCTCGCGCAGCTGCGGCGACAGGTCGGCGACAGTCTCGGGGGTGGGGTCCTCGCGCCCCGAGGCGGCGAGGCGCGAGGCCTGGATCTGCGTAGTCGAATTGTGCGATCGAGGAGCTCGTCAGCCAAAGAGGTACAGCCCAGCCACCGCGAGGGCGGATCGCTGACCCGATCACTCCAACACGACCGTAGCGGCCGCGGGACGCTTCCGCGCCGGTGTCCGTTCCCGTACGTCTTGCCGACTGGCTCCGGCATGTGGGAAGCTCAGAGCACCGTGTCGGGCGCTGAGTCTCCATGAAACCCGGGGAGGGTTCAACCGGAGCACCCGATCCATGCGACTCGTAGTACATGTCGATGTCGTTGACGTGCATCCGCGGCATGACAGCACTCTGCGCTGCGATTGGTCACGGGGCTCGGCCGCCCCCCGAGACTGCGACCGAGCTGCGTCCCTCAGAAGACGAGCGGCACGAGCATCTTGGTGACGCCCTTGTACGCCGGGTACGCGCCTGGGAACTTGCCAGTCAGGTAGCGCTCCTCAACGGTGGCGCTGTAGACGAAGTACACACCGGCCAGGACCACGGCGATAAGCCACTGCCAGTTCAGCGCCACCGCGGTACCGATGCCGGCAAGTAGGATGCCCGCGTAGATCGGGTGGCGGAC
>JALYTU010000106.1 GCA_030854125.1 Actinomycetota bacterium
CGGTGGCGAAGGACCCGGTCACCTCACGCGCGAACAGAACCAGCGAGACCGGCGCCATCGTGCCGCTGGTCCTGAGCGCGAGAAACGCGGTGGTCAGCCGCGGCACCCCGGGCGCTCGGGCCAGCCGCCGGTATCCCAGCAGCGAGCTCCTCACGCCGCGCCCGGGCGCACCCACTCGCGATCGAGCAGGCCGAACCACAGGATGTCGATCCGTTGGCCGCGTTCGCGGTTGCGCCGCCGCAGTCGGCCCTCGTAGCTGAACCCAAGGCTGCGGGCAAAGGCCGGGATGACCGGGTTCTCCGGGGTGGTGGTCAGCTCGACCCGTTCGAGGGCGAGTTCGCCGAACACCCAGTCAATCGCCAGCGCGACGGCTCGGCGACCGAATCCCGCCCTCCGGGCGTCGGGCACGATCCAGAACCCGACCTCACAGCGACGGTGACGGTCGCTGACGCCGAACAGGAGCACCAAACCCAGGAACCGCGCGTCGGCGATCCCGACGATCGCGAACTCGACCGCCTGGCCGCTGTGTGCGCGTTCGGCCACGCCGCCCAGGCTGACGCCGAGCTCGGCCAGCGTCGGGTCGGTGTCAAACCCGAGCAGACGCCCGAGATCAGGATCCTCGGAGAATGCGCGCGCGTAGGGAGTGGCGTCGGCCTGCGTCAACAGCCGCAACCTCACGAAGCCGTCAGTGAGCTGGGGCACGTCGAACTGCACCGTCGTCATTATCGCCGCACGGGCGCGTTAACCTCTGTTTATGCCCGCTCATCGATCACGCACCGTCACCCACGGGCGCAACATGGCCGGCGCCCGTGCCCTGCTGCGCGCCGCCGGCGTGGACCGCGAGGATTTCGGCAAGCCGATCGTCGCGATCGCGAACTCCTACACCCAGTTCGTCCCTGGCCACACGCACCTCAAGCCGGTCGGTGACGTCGTCGCCGCCGCGATCAAGCTCGCGGGTGGGATTCCGCGCGAGTTCAACACGATCGCCGTCGACGACGGCATCGCCATGGGTCACGGCGGGATGCTGTACTCGCTGCCGTCGCGCGACCTGATCGCCGACAGCGTCGAGTACATGGTCAACGCGCACTGTGCCGACGCCCTGGTCTGCATCTCCAACTGCGACAAGATCACCCCGGGCATGCTCAACGCCGCGCTGCGGTTGAACATCCCCACCGTGTTCGTCTCCGGCGGGCCGATGGAGGGTGGACGCGCCGTGCTGGTGGACGGGACCGTCCGCAATCGGATCAACCTCATCACTGCGATGACCGACGCCGTCTCCGAGGACGTATCCGACGATGACATGGCGCTGATCGAGGAGGCCGCCTGCCCGACCTGTGGCTCCTGTTCGGGCATGTTCACGGCTAACTCGATGAACTGCCTGACCGAGGCGATGGGTCTCTCGCTGCCCGGCAACGGGTCGACGCTGGCCACCCACACCCTGCGCCGGCGCCTGTTCGAGGCCGCCGGCGAGACCGTGGTTGCGATCGCGAATCGCTACTACGACGAGGACGACGAATCGGTGCTCCCACGTGCGGTCGCGAGCCGGTCGGCGTTCGAGAACGCGATGACCCTCGACATCGCGATGGGCGGCTCGACCAACACCATCCTGCACGTGCTCGCCGCCGCCCAGGAGGCCGAGCTTGACTTCACCATGCAGGACATCGACGAGCTGTCGCGCCGGGTTCCCTGCATCTGCAAGGTCGCGCCGAGCGGGGACTACCTGATGGAGGACGTGCACCGCGCCGGCGGGATGCCCGCGATCCTTGGTGAGCTGCGCCGCGCAGGCCTGCTGCGCGAGGACGTCCACGCCGTGCACGCGCCCGACGTCGCGGCGTGGCTGGACACATGGGACATCCGCAGCGGACATGCGAGCGAGGCGGCGATCGAGCTGTTCCACGCCGCGCCCGGCTGCCGGCGGTCGGCGACGGCGTTCTCGCAGAGCGAACGCTGGGAGACATTGGACACTGATGCCGCGCAGGGCTGCATCCATGATCTGGAGCACGCCTACTCCACCGACGGCGGCCTGGCCATCCTCTACGGCAACCTGGCCGTGCGCGGGTGCGTGGTCAAGACGGCCGGCGTCGACGACGTGTTGCTCAGCTTCTCGGGCCCGGCGGTCGTCGTCGAGTCCCAGGAGGCGGCCGTGGACGCGATCCTCGGCGACAAGATCAACGAGGGCGATGTCGTCGTCGTCCGTTACGAGGGCCCGCGTGGCGGCCCGGGGATGCAGGAGATGCTCTATCCCACCTCCTACCTGAAGGCGCGCGGGTTGGGCAAGACCTGCGCGCTGGTCACCGACGGCCGCTTCTCGGGGGGGACCTCGGGGCTCTCGATCGGCCACGTCTCACCCGAGGCTGCCTCGGGCGGAACGATCGCGCTGGTCCAGAGCGGCGACACGATCTCGATCGACATTCCCAACCGCCGGATCACGCTCGAGGTCTCCGAGCAGGAGTTGGCCGAGCGCCGTGAACGCCTTGAGGCCAACGACGGCTATTTCCCCGAGCTGCGCGATCGTGTTGTTTCCCCGGCGCTGCGGGCCTACGCCGCGATGGCCACTTCGGCCGATACCGGCGCGGTGCGCGACGTCAACGCCGTTGAGCGCGCGGTCGCCGCAGCGGCCGAGTCAACAGTCGGATCGACCCGCGGCGGCTGATCAGCTCGCGCTAGCGTCGCTGGCGTCGGTTGCGCACGATGATCCGCCGGCAGTTGCGGAACCGCGCGGTGAGCGTGATCCCGCGCCCGTGACGCGGCGTCTCGACCACCCGGAGGGTGAACCGGCCGACACCGGGATGCGCGAACAGCACTCGGCGCAGACCGTGTCCGTGCCGCACCTCGATGCGGTGATGGCCGAGATACAGCGCCACCCTCACG
This sequence comes from Actinomycetota bacterium, assembly GCA_030854125.1. Classification (GTDB taxonomy): domain Bacteria; phylum Actinomycetota; class Thermoleophilia; order Solirubrobacterales; family Solirubrobacteraceae; genus Palsa-465. The sequence goes on from JALYTU010000106.1 coordinate 2,872, forward strand.
ATCCGGCCGCGCCGCGGGATGCCCAGATTGAGAGAGAGCTTGCGGCGGCAGAGATTCATGTCCGGCGCACGTGGGGTGGCCGGTGGAGTCGTCGTCGGAGGGGTGGGGGGTGGGGGCGAGGTGGGCGTTGGCGTGGCCGCGGTGGCGATCGTGTAGGCGTTGAGCGTCGCCCCGGTGGCGAGAAACAGGCGGCCGTCGGAGGCCGCTGGGGTGACGAAGTGCTCCATCGCGGGAGTGGCTTGGGTGACCTGCACGGCACCGGTGTTGGGATCCAAGCCGTAGAGCTTGGAGTTGCCGGTTGAGGTCACCCACACCCGCCCGCCGGCCAGGATCGGCGGACCGTTGGCGTCTGAGGGGCCGGTCCAGCGCGCACTGAACCGCTGTCCGGCGGTGTCGATGTTCAGCGCGTGGACTCCACTCGTGCAGGCCACATAGAGGATTCCCGCCGAGTAGGCGTCCGAGCCGAAGCTGTTGCAAACCGGCGCCTGATAGACGCCCCCGCTGATATGGCCGAGATTTGTGGACGAGACGAGGTAGCCGTTGCCGTTCTTGCCGCCCTGATAGATCAGGTTGCCGGGCAGCAGCTCCGGGGAGACCGAACCGAGATCGGCGTCGCTGGCGCTGTCCTGGGCCCAGGTGGTCGGGGCCCAGTAGTCGAGCTCGGTGGCGGTCGGGCTCAGCTTCTCGAGCGTGTCACCGTGGTCATAGGGCTGGCCGGGGCCGTTGGCGGCGTTGCCGGTGGGCACGTAGACGTTGCCGGCGGCATCGACGGCGGGCGCGCCACCTCCGGACCAGATCGCGCCTTCGCGGCTCGTCGGCACCGTGTAGATGTCGTTGGCACCGAGGTTGCTCTCAGGAGCGCTGACCAGGAACCCCTTGTACTGGGCGCAGTCACCGTCGTTGCCGCCGAAGCCGACCAGAACCCGGCCGCCGTCGAGCGCCAAGCCCTCGCGCTGGAGCTGGTTGAGGGGGTTGCTCGGCGGCTCAACGCTGCGGCTGAATACCGGCGCGCCCGTCCGCGCGTCGTAAGCGACCAGGGTGTGGGCGGCCGAGGACCCAACGGCCAGATCCGCGACGGCGTACAGGACGCCGCTGGCGGAATCGATCACCGGAGTGCTGGTGATCCCGACCGTCGGCGAGATGTCGCCGCAGGGCAGCTTCGAAGCGGGGACCGGCGCGCCGGCGTTGACGTGCCAGACCTGTGCGCCGGTGCGCTCGTCAAACGCGTAGATGTCGTTGTGCTCGGTGGCGACGTACACGAGGCCGTGATAGACGAGCGGTTCGGCCCAGACCGTCCCTGCCAGGTTCGGGGCCGTCCACGCCGCCGCAAAGGGCAGCGCCGCTCCGCTGCTCCGGTCAACGCCGCTGAGCGCACCGTCGGCGTGGTAGGTCGTCCAATCCGCCTGAGCGGCTGTCGCGCCGAGCGCGAGCAGGCTCACGCAAACCGCCAGCACCGTCAGACACGCTCTCAGATTCATTCGTGACGATGTATACCGGGGCTCAGGCCTGGTCTCCGCCCGGCTGGCCGGGTCTCTCAGCGTCGAGCTCAGACCCATCTGTCCAGGCGTCATGGCGCCACGTCGCTAGGGGCGGTGGTGCGAACGGCGGGCGTCACGCTGACAGCAGGCCCCGTCCAGTTGACATAACGGCACGGCCCAGCCGTCACCGGAGCGAACTTCTCGCACGTCGCGCCGGCGCCTGAGTGACGGGAGCGGTCGCAAGGCTCGAGGGCAGGTTCTCCAGCCGCTCTCGGCGGCATGATCGGATCAACCGGCCAGGCCGCTGCTCATGCCGGGTCGGGCCGACTGGCTGCCGGCGCTGGAGGCGCTGAGGGCCCAAACTCGACCCCGCCGGCCGGTGTAGCACCCTCAGTTGACGGCGGATTTGCGTCCCTGGTACACATAAGCCCGATTATCGAGCATTGATGATGATCGCGGCCGAGGATCACGGGAGCGCTGCGAGAGTCCGCTCTCGCCCGCGCCCGGCGCTGCGCGGCAATGTTCGGGGCGTGGTAAGGACCAGCGTGAAATCGCGCGTGGCTGTCGAGCGGGGATGCGCGCCCGCAGCTGCGAGCCGCTGCGGCGCGGGTGCGGGAAAGCAGCCCGTCCACGATCGGCGCCGGGGTCCGGCCGCCGAGGCCCCAACGGGCCCGAGGATCCGACCCTCGCGTCCATGGCTCCATCCTCGGGCGGCGTTATGACAACCTGGCTTAGGCGGTTGGCAGTCATTACGTCCGAACTACGTGCGGAATGGCTGCCAACCGCGGGGCGACCGGGATGAGAGCCGCGTCGCCACGGCGTTTGGTCCCCTGGGTTCGTGGCTTAGGCCCGCGACATACACGCGCCGCGTCAGTTGTCTCGCAGCCTCCTCACGGCGTGAGACAGCCCGCGCCTCATCCGGGGCACCCAGCGACCCGCTCCCCGGCTAACGCATCGGACCGAGCCGTGCGGTGACCAGCGTGGCGCTGTAACCCCGCACGGCCACCCGGTACCCGCCGCCGCGGCCGAGCGAAAGCGCTGTGGTGGCCGGGGCTCCGGTCCACAATCCGTGGCGGCTGAGATGCTGGCCACCGAGCGTCACTCCAGCGGTGGCGCGCACCGACGGGGCCAGTAGCGCCTGGGCGGTGGTGCGGCCCTGGGCCGGGATCCGGAGCGACACCCGTACCCCGACGGCACCCTTGTTGATGAGCAGGACGTGCAGCCGGTTGCCGGGCAGGCGCACCCCCCATGCCTTGAGTCTGAGCCCTCGGTGGACGCTGAGATGCAGGGCGACCAGATGTGCGCCGGGTCCGATGGTCCGGGCGAACATCGCCATCCCGTACAGGAGCGGGTGCGCGACGAGGCCGTGGCGGGTGAGCGAGAAGGCCATGTTGATGGCGTTGGCGCGAACGTGGACCGCGGCCGAGGCCGCCCCGGCGTGCAACAGTTCGAACAGCGCGTCGGGTGCCCAGAGTGCGGTTGCGAAGGTGTTGCTCACGCCGCGACGCCCTCCGCAGGTGACCGAGTTGATCTCTGTCAACCGCAGCGGCAGGCCGGCCCCGCGGGCGGCACGGACCGAACTGCGGATGCTGGCGGCCATGCCCGTCGTCGCGCGGTTGCTGAGCACCCGCGCGATGGTGGGGAACATCCTCCAGCCCGGCGGGGCGCATGCCGAGAGCGGATAGCGGTGCACGGTGATCGCGCCCAGCCCGGGGTGCGGACCGGCCAGCAGTCGGGAGATCCAGCTCAGGTGGGCCGCCGGGTCAGACAGGGCCGGCCCCAGCAAGGGAACGCCGCGAGCCACGCGCGCCAGCGCGGCGGCGTAGACGCGATAGGAGTCGGCGTAGCTCGGGGCGGTCATCGTCTGGGGAAGGACGCGGGCGGCGATCGCCCCGCCGGTCAGCTCCTGCCAGGCCGTGTGGCTGTAGATGTCGGCCTCGTTGCCGATCTCGAAGCCGATCACGCTGCCCGCGGGTAGCGCCGCTCTCGCCGCGCGGGCCCAGCGCACGGCGATCTGGGGTGTCGCGGTGACCATGTTGAGATCCAGGATCACTCGCACGCCAAACGTGGTCACGATCCGGCGCACCTGCGCCAGCCACGCGGGTGAGGTCTCAAACACCCACTCCGGCGGCTCCTTGGGCGAGGCAAAGAACGTCTGATCGGCCGACGAGCCGCCAATCCGCAGCACCATCGGCCCATGCGGGGTGATCGAGGCGAGAACGTGGCCCAGCAGCGACAGGTGGCGCGCCCAGATCGGGACCGTCCAATACTCCGTGGAGAGACCGAGAAAGGAGCGGGGCACGCCCAGCGGTGCGCTGCGACCCGCCAGCGTGACTACTGCCTGCGGCGGGCCGGAGCCGACCGCGACGATTGCCGGCGCACGCCCCCCCGTGATCCTCTGCACGGCCACCTCGGCCGGCCGGCCGGGTCGGGAGCTGCTCGCCTGAACGCGGGCGACCGCGAGCACGAGCAGGAGCGCGACGATGGCCAGGACCGCGCCGGTCCCGGCCCGCAGACGCGGGTGGCGCGGTCCGTGGCTCATGGACAGCTCACGCGCCCCGGTGCGGGGCCTGGGCCGGCGCCCCGTCTGAGCGCAAGCGGTAGCCGCTGCCGCGGACCGTCTCGATCGTGTGCGTGCCGAACGGAAGATCGATCTTGCGGCGCAGGTAGCGGACGTAGACGTCGATCACGTTGGACCGGTTCTCATAGTCATAGTCCCAGGCCTGCTCGAGCAGGTGAAAGCGCGACAGGACATCCCCGGGGCGGCGCATGAAGGCCTCCAGCAGCGCGAACTCCTTGGTGCTGAGGGTGATCTCGCTCTCGGACCGCCAGACGCGCCGTCCCGCGGGGTCAAGCTGCAGGTCCCCCACGCGCAGGACGGTCGGACGCTGGACCGGGCCGCGCCTGGCCAGGGCTCGCAGGCGGGCGAGCAACTCCGAGAAGGAAAACGGCTTGGTCAGATAGTCGTCGGCGCCGCCGTCCAGGCCGGCGATCCGGTCCGTGACCGCGTCCCGGGCCGTGAGCATCACGACCGGTGCCCAGACGCCATCTGCGCGCAGCGTGCGACAGGTCGCGAACCCATCCATGCCGGGCAGCATCACGTCGAGCACGATCGCGTCGTAGTCGGTGGCCGCCGCCATCCACAGCGCGTCCTCGCCGCGGTTGGCGACATCGGCGGCCAGGCCCTCGTCGCGGAGCCCACGCTGGATGAGCCGTGCCATCTTGATCTCGTCTTCGACGACCAGTATCCGCATGCTGTCCGAGGACCCTGACGACTGAAGATGAGAGCCCGGTGAGAGCCAGATG
>JALYTU010000726.1 GCA_030854125.1 Actinomycetota bacterium
CACGGGCGGGGGGCAACGCCCGCCGCCGGGTGCTCGACGCGCTCTGGCCCGTCGCCCAGAGCGCGCTGGCCGCGGCGGTGGCCTGGTATGTCGCGCACAGTCTGCTCGGTCATCCCCAGCCGTTCTTCGCGCCGATCGCCGCCGCGATCTCGCTGAGCACGAGCGCGATCCAGCGCAGCCGCCGGATCGCCCAGATGGTCGTCGGCGTCCTGCTCGGGATCGCCGTCGCCGAGATCCTGCACGCTCCCCTTGGAGACAGCGCCGCCGCACTGGGGGCAATCGTCCTGATCACGATGGCGGTCGCGTTGGCCGCCGGGGTCAGCTTCTTCGGCGACGGCATGATGTTCCCCAACCAGGCCGTCGCGTCGGCCGTCCTGGTCGTGACGCTGCACCGCCACGGGACCGGAGCCGAGCGCGCCCTGGACGCGATCATCGGTGGCGCGACGGCATACGTGATCGGTGTGCTGCTCTTCCCCGCCGAGCCGCTAAAGCTGCTGCGCACGGCCGAGCAGCATGTGCTCGAGACGCTGGCCCGCCGGCTCGGCGAGGTCTCGGCCCGTCTGGGGGCCGGACGATTGACAGACTCCGAATGGACCCTCGCCGCCGGACACGAGATCCACCGGCAGCTGAGTGCGCTCGGCCGGGCGCGCGCGACCGCCCACCTCAACGTCCGCGTGGCGCCGCGCCGCTTCCCCCGACGACGGGCCGTGGACGCCGAGAACCGCCGCACCGCGCAACTGGACCTGCTCGCCAATGCGGTGATCAGCCTGATCCGCTCGGTCACCCCGCCGCTCGGCGCCGACACGCCACCCAGTCCGGAGCTGCTCAATGAGATCACGGTCATGGCCGGAGCGCTGCGCTGGCTGGCCGAATCGGACCGCCCCTGGCCGGAGACCGTGCTGCGCGAGGCGCAGGCGGTCGCACGCGCGGCCCAGGCGCACGCCGATGCGCGCGGTCTTGATCGCGAACACGTGACCGTGGCGATCCTGCGCGCCGTGGCCAGCGACCTGATCGCCGTGATCGAGCCGCCCCCTTAATACCTGCTGGGGGCGCAACCGTCGCGCGGCCGCGATGGACGATGGCCTGGGATTGCTCGGGGTTGACGGCATGAGGCAGCACCGGGTCGGCCTCGATCGCCGCTTCGGGGCCGAGCGGCTCGGCGAGGTGCGGTCGGTGCCCGAGGGGTGGATACTCTCCGGCGAGCCTCCGAGCTCGGCGCGCCCGGGGGCCAACCCCCGCCTCGCCTGATCACGCCCCCCCCGCCGCGTGCACATCGACCCCTACATCGTTCTCGGCAGTGCGATCGTCGGGCTGCTCGTCGGCATGACCGGCGCCGGCGGCGGGGCGCTGATGACGCCGATGCTGATCCTGCTGTTCGGGATCAAGCCGTCGACGGCGATCTCCTCCGATTTGGTGGCCGCGGTGCTGATGCGGCCGTTCGGGGCCGCCGTGCACATGCGCGCCGGGACCGTCAACTACAAGCTGGTCAAGTGGATGGTGATCGGCTCGGTGCCGGCGGCGTTCGCGGGCAGCTATCTGCTGCACCTGATGGGCAACGCCAAGGCGGCAGAGAAGAACGTCCAGATGTTCCTCGGCGCCGCCCTGCTCATCGGCGCCACCGCGATGGTGCTGCGTTACGTGCTGGACCGGCGCAGCGGGCCTCAGGGCCGCACGGCGTTCGTGACCGCAGTCGCGCCACGCCCGGCCCTCACGCTCGCGATCGGGGTGATCGGGGGCGTCGTCGTCGGCCTCACCTCGGTCGGCTCGGGTTCGCTGATGATCGTCGGCCTGCTCTTCGTCTATCCGATGATCGGGGCCAACCAGCTGGTCGGCACCGACCTCACCCAAGCGGTCCCGCTCACCCTCGCCGCGGCGATCGGCGCGCTAATCTTTGGCCACGTCGAGGTGTCGGTGACCGGGTCGCTGGTGCTCGGTAGCGTGCCGGCGGTGCTGGTCGGCTCAATGCTCTCCTCCAGCGTCCCGGACCGCTACGTCCGCCCCGCGATCGCGTTCGTGATCTATGCCTCGGGGCTGAAGTACATCGGGATCGGAACGACGCCGCTGGGCTGGATCCTCTGCGTGACCCTGCTCGCGCTCGCCGTGGCGTGGTTGGTGCTGACCCGCCCCTGGATCGCCTGGGGACAACGTCCCGCCGAGGCCGGTGGAGAGCCCCCTGACTGACATCGTGCCGGCGGAGGGTGATCGTGTCGCGGTCGCGGTCGCCGGCGGGGCGCTGGCGGTCCGCCGCCTCGGGCGCTCGCGCCCGCTCGCGCTGGCGATCCACGGCATCACCGCCAGCTCCCAGACC
>JALYTU010000107.1 GCA_030854125.1 Actinomycetota bacterium
CAACCGGCAGCGTCCACCGGGCCTCGTACCAGACCGGCACCGCGGTGTTGACCAGCAGCGCCGCCGTGTAGCTGGCCAGCGACAGCCCTCCAAGCGCGGCCGCGGGGCGGCCCAGCACCGCCGCCCGACTGACCGCGGTGCGGGAGATCGGCCCTGGCGGCGACAGGCCGACGGCGTCCAGCGCGGCCAGTCCGGTGGCGGCGGCGGTGGCCGACACCGCCCAGGTCCCCACACTCATCGGCGACGTGACCTTGAACATCCGCAACATGTTGAGAAAGCGTGAGGGGCGGCCGAGATCGGCGATCAGCAACGCCGGGCTGATTGACAATCCGGCGAGCGCGGTCAACCAGGCCCGCCGGGCGGCCAGCGCATCCCCGCGCAGGTGCGTCGCGTAGGCCAGCCCGAGCGAACTGCCGGCCATCCCGCCGAAGAAGAAGTAGGTCGGGATCTCCCAGGTCCAGACCGGCGCCTTGAGGATCGGCTGGCCGTGGTAGCTGGTACCTGGCGCGCCGGCGGGCGCCGCCGCGGCACCAGGGGTGTCACTCATCGCCGGCCGCCCCACGCCGCGCCGGCAATCGCCACCGCCAGCCCGGCGGCCGCCACCAGACTGGCCCGCCAGGTCTCGCCGACGCTGCGGACGGGATCGACCGGATCGGGCGGCAGGCCGTAGACCTCGGGCTCGTCGAGCAGCAGGAAGATCGAGCCACCACCGCCGATGCCGTCGTCGGGGTCACTCAGGTAGAGCTGGGCCGTGTCCTCGCCACGCTCGCGCAACTGCGCGACCCGATGATCGGCACGCTCGCGCATCGCCTCGAGATCGCCGAACTGGATCGACTCGGTCGGACAGGCCTGCGCGCAGGCCGGCGTGTGGTCGACCTTGAGGCGGTCATAACAGAGCGTGCACTTGAAGGCCCGGCCGTCGTCTTCGCGACGCTCGATGACCCCGAACGGACAGGCGGGGATGCAGTAACCGCAACCGTTGCAGACGTCCTCCTGCACGACGACCGTCCCGAACTCGGTGCGGAACAGCGCCCCGGTCGGGCACACCTCCAGGCAGGCGGCGTGCGTGCAGTGCTTGCAGACGTCGGACGCCATCAACCAGCGCATGCCGTCCCGCGCGGTGACCGGAGCCCCCGCCTGGATCGCCTCGGCGCGTGCCGCGGCCTCGACCAGCGTCGTGCCCTCGTCGATACCGGCCGGGATCCGTTGCTCGATGAAGGCCACGTGGCGCCATCGGTCCGCGCCGAGCGCGAGCGAGTTGTCATACGATTTGCCGCTGAAGCCGTGCTGCTCGGCGGGGACGTGGTTCCACTCCTTGCACGCCACCTCGCATGCTTTGCAGCCGATGCACAGCGACGTGTCGGTGAAGAAGCCCTTGCGAGGCTTGGCCTCGGCCGCGTACGCCACGGGCCAGGTCTGGACGTCGAGTTTCACGGGTTGACCCCGCCGCGCCGACGGTAGTCCTCCACGAGCGCCAGGCGCTCAGGGCCCCGCGGCCGCCGGCCGGCGCGGATGTCGCAGGTCGTGACCTTGTACTCGTTGATGTGCACGTTGGCGTCGAGCACGATCGGCAGCAGGTCGTTGGCCGAATCGCCCGTCGCCAGACCGGCGCCGCCCCAGTGGTACGGCGCGCCGACGAGATGAAGGTCCCGGCCCTGGATGCGCAGCGGACGGATCCGGTCGGTGACCATCACCCGGGCCTCGACCGCGGACCGCGCGGTGACGATCGTCGCCCAGCCGGCGTGCTCCAATCCGCGCTCGGCGGCCAGCGCGGGCGACACCTCGCAGAAGAACTCGGGCTGCAGTTCGGCTAGGAACGGCAGCGTCCGGGACATGCCGCCAGCGGTGTGATGCTCGGTCAGGCGGTAGGTGCTCAGCACGTACGGGAAGACGCGCTCGTCGGTGGCGGTCGGGTTATAGAGGTTGGCCGGCCGCGAGAACTGCTGGCGGGTCGGATTGCTCTGCTGGTTGCCGAGCGGGTTGCGCACGAGTCCCTCGTGCGGCTCGTAGTGGACTGGCAGCGGGCCGTCGACCAGTCCCGCGGGCACATACATCCACGCCCGGCCGTCGGGCTCGAGCATGAACGGCGTGTCGCCCCGGATCGCGTCCAGTCCCCGGGCGCCGCTGGGCGGGCGATAGCCGGGATCCTTGTCGGCGGGAAAGTCCGGCGCGTCGCCGACCCCCGTCCAGCGACCCTCGCCGGCGTCCCACCAGAGGTAGCGCTTGCGCTCAGACCACGGACGGCCCTGCGGATCGGCCGAGGCGCGGTTGTACAGCGTGCGGATGTTCTTCGGCCACGCCCACCCCCATTCCGGGGCGATCCAGTTCTGCTCAGCGCCGGGACGGCGACGGGCCGCCTGGTTGACCCCGCCGGCGTAGATGCCGGCGTGGATCCACGACCCGCAGGGCGTCGTCCCGTCGTCGGTCAGGGCGTCGTAGCTGGGCAGCCCGTGACCGTCGGCGTCGTGGCCGCCGATCTCGCGCAGCACCGCGGCAGCGTCGGGCTCCTCGTTGGGGCCGCTGACCGGGTAGTCCCAGGTGAGGTCGAGGATCGGCCGGTCGCGGGGATCCTCCGAGCCGGCCAGCTTCTCGCGCACGAGGCGCCCGAGGTGGTAGATCCAGTGCAGTTCTGAGCGCGCGTCGCCCGGCGGCTCGCAGGCCTTCTCGCGCCACTGCAGCAGCCGCTGGGTGTTGGTGAAGCAGCCCTCCTTCTCGGTGTGAGCGGCGGCGGGCAGGAAGAAGACCTCGGTCTTGATGTCCTGTGCCCGGACCTCCCCGGATTCGTGCTCGGGCGAATCGCGCCAGAACTCGGCAGACTCGATCATCTGCATGTCACGGACCACCAGCCAGTCGAGCTTGGCCAGCGCGAGTCGCATCAGCTTGGCGTTGGCCGAGCCCACCGCCGGGTTCTGCCCGACACAGAACATGCCCTGGACGTCGCCGTCGAGCATCTTCATCATCATCGCGTAGTGGGAATGGTCGCCGTTGATGCGGGGCAGATGGTCAAAACAGAAGTCGTTCTCGGCCGTCGCGGCGTCGCCCCACCACGCCTTGAGCATTGAGACCACGTAGCGCCGCAGGCCACCCCACGCACCCGTCGGTGGCCCGCTCTGTTCCACGAACGCGTCGAGGTCGGGGTGGGTCTGAGGATGGGGCATCGGGATATAGCCAGGCAGGATGTTGTAGAGGGTGGGGATGTCGGTCGAGCCCTGGATGTTGGCGTGCCCGCGCAGGGCGAGGATTCCGCCGCCGGGGCGGCCCATGTTGCCCAGCAGCATCTGCAGGATCGAGCCGGCCCGGATATTCTGGACCCCGACGGTGTGCTGGGTCCAGCCGACTGCATAGACGAGCGCCGACGTGCGCTCACGCCCGGAGTTGGCGCACAGCGCCTCGGCGACGGCGCGGAACTCCTCCACCGTGCAGCCGCAGGTCTCGGAGACAAGTTCGGGCGTGTAACGGGCGAAGTGCCGGCGGGTGATCTGCAGCACCGACCGCTCGTGCTCCATCGTCGGGTCGGTGTGGGGCGGCTCGCCGCGGTCGAGCTCGATGCCGTGCCCGCCCTGGGACTGCTCTCCGGAGATGTCCGCGTGCTCGGCGTGGGTTCCCGCCGGACCACCGGACTCGGTCTCCTCATAGCCCCAGCTCGTGGTGTCGTAGCGGCCGTCCTCAGAGTTCCAGCCGGAGAAGAATCCGTCTCCGTCCTCGGAGTCGACGAAGTCCTCGCGGATGATCGCCGGGGCGTTGGTGTAGTGCTCGACGTACTCGTGAAACCACGCCTTGTGCTCGAAGATGTAGTTGATCAGGCCGCCGACGAAGGCGATGTCCGAGCCGGGGCGGATCGGCACGTGACGATCGGCCACTGCACTTGTGCGCGTGAACCGGGGGTCGACGTGGATCACCTTCGCTCCGCGTTCCTTGGCCTCCATCACCCACTGGAAGCCGACCGGATGCTGCTCGGCCATGTTGGAGCCCATGATCAGGATGCAGTCAGAGTGCTGCAGATCCTGAAGGAAGCTGGTGGCGCCGCCGCGCCCGAACGATGTCCCCAGACCGGGAACGGTCGAGCTGTGTCATATCCGGGCCTGGTTCTCGACCGAGACCGCTCCCGCCGAGGTGAAGAACTTCTTGATCAGATAGTTCTCCTCGCTGTCCAGGGTCGCGCCGCCCAGGAAGTGCAGGCCGAGCGTCCGCTTCAGCGGCTGGCCGTCGCCGTCCTCGTCCTCCCAGGTCTCGGCGCGGGTGCGCAGCAGCCGCTGCGCGATCATTTCGGTCGCCTGCGGCAGCGACAGATCCTCCCACTCGGTTGCGCCCGGCGGCCGGTAGCGAACCCTCGTCTCACGTCCCGGGGCGTTGACCAGCTGCTCGGAGGCCGAGCCCTTGGGACACAGCCGGCCACGGGAGATCGGCGAGTCCGGGTCGCCCTCGATGTGGACGACCTTCTCGTCCTTGACGTAGACGCGCTGGCCGCAGCCCACCGCGCAGTAGGGACAGATCGAGCGGACCACGCGATCCGCCGTCTCGGTGCGCGCCTGCAGACCGTCGGTGTGGCGAGACCGTGCCGCCCGGCTGAGACCGAGCGGGTCTCCGAGAGCTTGGCGGACGATCGGGGGGAATCGGAGGGGGCGCAACATCGCGCCCCTCTTACCCGTTCTGGCGCCGCTCAACCCCCTGCGCGGCTCACCCCCGACCCGTCTCCGGTGCACACGACGGTGACCGGTGCGGTCAGCGCGCTTACGCGGTCGTGAACTGCTCGCGCTTACTCGCGACGCCCTCGATCAGCTCCCGGAAGGAGTCAGCGAACTTCTGCACGCCCTCGCGCTCGAGCACGGCCACGACGTCGTCATAGTCGATCCCGGCGTCGGCGAGACGCGCGAAGGTCGCCCGGGCCTCCTCGATGCCCGTCTCCAGCGTGTCGGTCACCTGCCCGTGATCGAGCAGCGCCTCGACGGTCTCGCGGGGCATCGTGTTGACGGTGGCCGGTCCGATCAGCGACTCGACGTAGAGCAGGTCAGGGTAATCGGGGTTTTTGACCGAAGTCGATGCCCACAGGCACCGCTGCGGGGACGCGCCGGCGGCGGCGAGCTCGTCCCACTCCGGGCCGCTGAACAGCTCTTTGTAGCTCTGGTAGGCCAGCTTGGCGTTGGCGACCGCGAGCTTGCCCTTGAGTTCGTCGTGGCCTCCGATCTCGTCCAGGCGCCGGTCGGCCTCGGTGTCGACCCGTGAGACGAAGAACGACGCCACGGAGGCCACCGTCGAGAGGTCGCCCCCGTTCTCGTACAGCCGCCCCAGGCCGGCCACGTAGGCGCGAGCCGCGGCGCGATGACGCTCGAGCGAGAAGAGCAGCGTGACGTTGACCGGAATGCCCGCGGCAATCGTCTCCTCGATCGCAGTCAGCCCAGCCTCGGTGCCGGGAATCTTCACAAACAGGTTGGGACGGTCGATCAGTGCGGCGATCCGCTTGGCCTCGGCCGCGGTGCGCTGCGCGTCGTCGGCGAGGTTGGGATCGACCTCGAGCGACACCCAGCCGTCACGGGTGCTGTCGCCGCGATCGAACACCTCGCGCAGCAGGTCACAGGCGCCACGGATGTCCTCGCGAGCCAGGGCGAGGAAGACCTCCTTGGGATCGTCCTCGGAGGCCAGCAGCGCCTTCAGCTGCTCATCGTAGGCATCGCCGTCGGCGATCGCCCCCTGGAAGATCGTCGGGTTCGAGGTCACCCCCGCCACACCCTGCTCGACGAGCCCGGCCAGGTCGCCGTCGCGCACGAAGTGGCGCGAGAGATAGTCGATCCACGGGCTCTGGCCGTGTTCGGCGAGGGCGTGCAGGGTACTGGTCATGGCGGGCTCCTGAAGATTCGTTTGTCGTTCACGGTACCCCGGCCGTCAGGCCGAGATCGCGCCGTCGTCACGCAGACGGCCGGCGGCCCGGCGCAGCAGCCGGGACACCTGCATCTGCGAGCAGCCGAGGCGGTCGGCGATCTCGACCTGCAGCAGCTCGTCGTTGACCCGCAGGCTGAGCGCCTCGCGCTCCTGGGACGGGAGCCGCCGGATCGCCGTGCCCAGCGCGATGCGGGTTTCGGCCAGCTGGAGCCGTTCGTCGTCATCGCCGATCGTCTCGGCCAGAGGCTCGGACTCATCCCCGTCCGCCGCACGGCCCGCCGGCGCGTCGAGCGACGTCGCGTGGTGCGCGCCACCGGCTTCCAGACCCTCGATCACGGTCTCGATGTCGAGCTCGAGGTACTGGGCGAGCTCGGGCACCGTGGGCGCCCGTCCCGACCGCGTCAAGAGCTGACGGGATGCCTGCTCGACGCGGAGCGAGAGCTCCTGCGCGCGGCGCGGGACGTGCGCGGCCCACGCGGTGTTGCGGAAGTGGCGCTTGAGCTCACCGAGGATGGTCGGGATCGCGAACGAGGCGAAGCTGGTCGCGCGCTCGGGGTCAAACCGGTCCACCGCGCCGATCAGCCCGACCATCGCCACCTGAACGAGGTCCTCGTTGCCGTCATGGGAGCTGCGGTAGCGAGCAGCCAGCCGACGGGCGAGCGGCATGTGATGCATGATCAGCGCGTCCCGGGCGGCGCGGTCGCGATGCCGGCCCCAGTTGACGAACAGGGCCCGGAGCTCATCCGCTGAGCGAGCCGGCGCTCCCACGGACGTCTGTCGCATCGTGCCTCGCACGGGCTCCTTTCGAGATGGCTGTCGCCTGCTCGTCAGGAGGCCGCTCCGTCGAGGCGACCCGCTGCCGCTCTCAGCTTGGGATGTACTCGCCGGCGGTTCCCGCTCGCGAGCCGTATCAAGTCTAGTCGCCCCCACCGGCCGTCCCGAGCGAGAGCGGCACCCGGCGACGTTAGCTACGGCGGACCGCGGGTAGGGATCACTGTACGTGTCGCACGGTCCGACCGTGCGAACCCTCAGACGAAACGAGAGCAACGATGAACGAACGCGACACCATAATCGTGCAGTGGCTGAGCGAGGCGCACACCAAGGAGGCCGAGCTCGAGGCCGACCTCGCCGCCCACATTGCGCTGACCGAGAAGGACGCCTACAAGAAGCGGCTCAAGGGCCATCTGAAAGAGACCCGCGAGCACAAGCGCGCGGTCGCCCGGCGGATCAAGAAGCTCGGTGGCGCCCCCGCCGCCGGCCCAGAGGTGCCCGGGGTTCCGAACGCGCTCAGCGAGGTGGCGGGCAAGGCGGTCGCGACGGTCAAGGGCCAGGTCGGCACGGCTCGCGCGCTGGTCACCAGCACCGCCGGGACGCATCTGCGCAACGCCCAGGAGGAGTTGCGAGAGGAGCATGTGGAGATCGCGATCTACACGCGTCTGGAGGCCCTGGCCGAGGCGGTCGGCGATGACGAAACCGCGAAGCTGGCGCGACGCATCCGCCGCGAAGAGGAGCGGATGGCCAAGTATCTCAGCGCCGAGCTGCCCCGGTTGGTGCGCGACATCGTCCGTGACGAGGTCCCCCGCGACCAGCGGCGCCCGCGTCGGGCCCCCCGGCGTCGCGCCCGAGCCGCTGCCTAGCGATCGGGAGCGTCACCACCGCGCATGACGAGCGCCGCCGCGGCCAGCGCCACCCAGTCCTCCAACAGGCCGAGCACCGGATCGGGCAGGCTGGTCGCGTCCCCGAGCAC
>JALYTU010000727.1 GCA_030854125.1 Actinomycetota bacterium
CTACAGTACTCCATAGCCGTCCCGAGGGCTGCGCTACGGCCTCGCTATGGTGCGGGCTTTTTGGGCGCTCCACTCGCAGCGACGGAACTGCAGCGCCCCGTCCTGAATGAGGAAGGGGGAAGTCCATGAGACGCGCTAACCACCGCACTGCTCTGTCTGTCCGCATGACCTTCGAGTCGTCCCGACTGTCATCCGCCAATCTGGTCCATGCCTACGCCATCGTGGTGCCGGTTCTTCGGCGGCAGGTACGTCCGGGCCGGCAGCTTTGCACCGACACGCCAGCCGTCGACAGTGCGGTTCGTGCGGGAGGGACTGGGCGATGACTGATCTTCAGGCCGCTCTGTACGCGCGCGTCTCCTCTGAGCAGCAAACCCAGGCACACACGATCGCGAGTCAGCTGGCGGCGTTGCGCGACCGCATCGCTGCCGATGGACTCTCCCTACCGGCGGAACGCCACTTCATTGATGACGGCTATAGCGGCGCCACCCTGGTGCGACCGGCGCTCGAACAGCTGCGAGATCTCGCCGCTGCTGGCGGCGTTGACCGCCTCTACCTCCTCGCGCCCGACCGTCTGGCACGGAAATACGCCTACCAGGTCCTGCTCGTCGACGAGTTCCAGCGTGCCGGGGTCGACCTGGTCTTTCTCAACCGGGCGCTGGGGCAGACACCGGAAGACGATCTCCTGCTCCAGGTTCAGGGGATGGTCGCGGAGTACGAGCGCGCGAAGATCATGGAGCGGAGTCGCCGCGGCAAGCGGCACGCTGCCCAGAGCGGTGATGTCAGCGTGCTCAGTGGTGCCCCCTACGGGTATCGATATGTGCGCAAAGCGGACGGGGGCGGACAGGCACGCTACGAAATTGTGTTGGACGAGGCGCGGATCGTGCGGGAGGTCTTTGCCTGGGTGGGCCACGAGCGGGTAAGCATCGCCGAGATCTGCCGCCGGCTCACGGAGGCGGGAGTACGACCGCGCAGCGGCAAGTCCTATTGGGATCGCGCCAGCGTGTGGGCGATGCTGAAGAACCCCGCGTACCAGGGCAGCGCCGCGTTTGGGAAAACGCGCGCGGGAGCCCTGCGGCCGCGCCTGCGTGCGCAACGTGGGAAGCCGCTTCAGCCACGCTCCGGCGTCTCCGTGTACGACGTCAGTCCAGCGGAATGGATCCACATTCCCGTGCCACCACTGGTGAGCGGTGAACTGTTTACGGCCGTGCAAGAACAACTCGGCGAGAATCGGCGACGCGCCCGCTTGGGCCAACGAGACGCCCGCTACCTGTTGCAAGGCTTGGTGTGCTGTGCGGTGTGTGGCTATGCGTTCTACGGTAAGGCGATTAGTCCGGCCGCGAGGAAGGGACACCCGCGCTCGTACGCGTACTACCGCTGCATCGGGAGCGATGCGTACCGGTTCGGTGGTGAGCGGCTCTGCCACAATTCACAGGTGCGGACCGATCTGCTGGACAGCACCGTCTGGCAGGAGGTGCGTGGGCTGCTGACCGATCCCGCCCGACTTGCCGCCGAGTACGAGCGGCGGCTATGCGCACCGGAGCAACCAGCGCGTCAGCAGGAGCTCACGAGCGTCGAGCAGCAGGTGCGCAAGCTCAAGCAGGGCATGGGACGCCTGATCGATAGCTACACCGAGGGGCTGATCGAGAAGGCCGACTTCGAACCGCGAATGCTGCGGCTGAAAGAGCGCGTCGTCGTATTAGAGACGCAGGCCCGCGATCTCGCAGCGGCTGCGGCAGAGCGCGAGGAGTTTCGACTCGTCATCGGTCAGGTACGCGACTTCGCGGCGACGGTGGCGGAGAGGCTCGAGCATCCGGACTGGGCGGCACAGCGCGAGCTCATCCGCACCCTCGTGAAGCGCATCGAGATCGACCAGCAGCACGTGAATGTCGTCTTCCGCATTGGCTCCGGCATGATCGGCACCGACCCGGATCCTACGATTATGCAAAGTCGTAGGAGGCGTGATCATCGAACCCTGGCTGATGCCCTGCTCGGTTGGGACCACGTCCCCACCGTCCAGAACCCCGGCCCGCTGCCACTGACGCAGCAGCTTGAGCAGCCGCCGGTCGCAGATGCGGCGCGCCACGAGCTTCTCGAGCACGGCGTGATCGATTTCGTCGAAGAACGCCTGAATGTCGGCGTCGACGACCCAGTTCTGTCCGTGGTTCACCGCCTGACGCACGACCTCCAGCGCCTGATGGGCGTTGCGCTTCGGCCGGAACCCGTACGAACTGGTGCGAAAGTCCGCCTCGAAGACCGGCTCCAGCACCACCTTCGCGGCGGCCTGGACCACCCTGTCCCGG
>JALYTU010000108.1:0-3411 GCA_030854125.1 Actinomycetota bacterium
ACGAGCCGGTGGCGCGGCTGCTGCGCGGCGAGCCGGTGCTGGTCACAACCGAGACGACGATCCGTGAGGCGGCCGCGCAGATGACCGCCGCCCGGGCCACGTGTGCGGTTGTGCAACTGACCGACGGCTCGCTCGGGATTCTCACCGACCGCGATCTGCGCACGCTGCTGGCCGACGGCCTGGGCGGAGACGCGCTGGTGGCGCAGGCGATGTCGGCGCCGGTCTACACCTGCACCGAGGACCGGTCCGCCGGCGAGGTGCTGCTGGAGATGCTCGACCGCGGGCTGCGCCACTTCCCGGTGCTGTCGGCGGCCGGGCGGCTGTTGGGGGTGATCGAGGATCTCGACCTGATCGCCGCGCGCACCCGCAGCTCGTTTGACCTACGCGCGCGGATTGCCGCTGCGCACAGCGTCTCCGAGCTCGCCCGGCTCGCGGCCGAGCTCGCGCCGATGGTGATCGCGCTGCTGGACTCCGGCGTCCAGGCCGCCAACGCCACCGCGGTGTACTCGGTCACCGTGGACGCGATCACCCGGCGGCTGCTCGAGCTCGCGCTGGCCGAGCGCGGGGAGTCAGAGCTGGACTTCGCGTGGCTGGCACTCGGCAGCCAGGCGAGGCGCGAGGCGCTGCCCGGTTCTGACGTGGACAGCGCGATCGTCTGGTTCGGGGGCGAGGGCGACGATGTGCGCGCGCGGCTGCTGGCGGTCGCCGGCGTCGTCGCCGCGGGCCTTGAGCGCTGTGGCCTGGCGATCGATGCGCATGGGGCGTCGGCGTCCTGCGCACCGTTCGTGCGCTCGCTGGCCTCCTGGCAGGGGCTGGCCCGCAGCTGGATCGCCGAGCCGACCCAGCCCAAGGCCCTGATCCTCACCTCGACCCTGATCGACAGCCGGCCGGTGTGGGGGGTGCACGCCGGCAACCCGGTCGCCGAGGCCTTTCGCCTGGCCCACGACCGTCCGGCCCTGCTGCGGCTGTTGGCTCGCTTCGCGCTCTCCCACCGTCCCCCGACGGGCTTCCTGCGCGGGCTCGTTGTCGAGCATTCCGGCCAGCACCAGGGGCGCCTGGACCTCAAGGCCGGGGGCCTGATCCCGATCGTCGACCTCGCCCGCTACGCCGGGATCGCCGCCGGGGTGACGAGCGCATCGACCACCGAGCGCCTGCGCGCGGCGGCGGCGGCGGGGACGCTGCCGGCGGCCGACGCTCACTCGCTCGAGGACGCCCACCGCCTGATCTCCAACCTGCGCGCGGAGCACCGGGTGGCTCAGCTGCGGGCGGGTGAGCAGCCCGACGATCATCTCAGCCCCGACGAGCTCAGCCGGTTGCGACGCACCCAGCTGCGCGAGGCGTTCCGGGCCGTCGCGTCGATCCAGCGCCGGCTCGCCTCCGAGCTGAGCCTGGGGGCCCGGTAGCCTTGGCGTCCGTGACCACCTTGAACCGATACCGCCCGGTGATCTGGCTGGCCATGCTCGGTATCGCGCTGTTGTTACTCGTCAGCCCGGCGCTGATCGGCTTCCTGGTGCTCGGCATGTCAGCCGGGATCCTCTTCCGGCTGCGCTTCCGGGCCTCGCGTCAGCCACGGCGGCCGCCCAGCCAGGGCGACCGCCAAGACCGTCGGCGGCGGATCAGAAGAAGCTGAGCGTGTTCGAGAGCCGCGGCCGAGCGCGCTTGGTGTAGCGCTTGACCTGATCGAACACGACCCCGTACGTGCTGTAGTGCGGATGGCCCCCCGGGTAGAACCGGTCCCGGGCCTTGAGCGTGCCGCACGGCCTCTGGGCCTTGCCGAACGTCATCCGAGTAACCACCTTGCCCTTGTGCAGATAGTGGACGTAGATCAAGTGCCCAGGGATGAAGCCCGAGAACCGCCACGTCACCCTGCGCGACGGCTTGGCCACCGACGGCTGGGTGGCGACGCTGAAGTTCGCCATCGTGACCGAGGTCTGGGCGAGGTTGCCGGCGCCGCTGGTCTCATCCTGGGAGGTCAGCGTCGTCGAGCCGGTGCCCGGTCCGGAGAAGGGTAGGATCGGTCCGCTGGTGACCAGGTTGATCGAGCCGTCGGGTGCGGAGGTGGTGGTACCGAACACCGCCTGGCCCTGGACCGCGATCGTGTCACCGGGCGTGTACCCGCTGCCGGTGATGTCAATCGGCGCGCCCTTGGCCGGGGTGGCGTTGACGTAGCACGGAGCGCCGACCGCCAGCGTGGCCGCCGATGCCGCCGTGGCCGCCGCCGCCGGCACAACAAGTGCTCCGGCGGCGATCGAGACACGCAGCAGCCGACGCCGAGCCCGGCGGGTGTCGCAGATACGCAAAGTCCTTCCCCCTGTCTGTAATTGCGGGTCCCTCCGGCCTGCCGGCAGTCTACCCGTGGGCCCGGCCCCAATCCGGGGCCGGCGACCGTTAGTTCTGCTGCCCGCGGGCCACGGCCAGGCACGCCTCGCAGCGCGGCCACGGGGGGTTCCAGGGATAGCCGGTGACGTCCTGGCCGCACAGCGCGAGGTCGGGGTTCTCGGCGTTGACCAGGTGACAGAGCTCGTCAAAACCATCGTCGCTGCGCCCCGGCACGTTAACGCACCGCGGGTGGACGTTGGGGCTGCGGACGGGAGTGCCGACCATCTCAAGGTTCGAGGATACCCTCAGCTCACCGCACGGAGGTGCGCGAAAGGGGTGCCGTCGCGCAGTTCGCGGATGACCTCCTCGACGAGCCCTGAGCCCGCATCGACATGCCCGTCGGTGACGGCGCCGACGTGTGCGCGCTTGGCCTGGATGAGCTTGGCCATCTGCTCGTCGATCGTGTTGGCGGCGAGCAGGTACCAGGCGGTAACCGCGTCGTGTTGGCCGATGCGGTGACAGCGGTCCTCGGCCTGGTCATGCATCGCCGGAGTCCATTCGAGCTCGAGGAAGGCGACGTTGGAGGCTCGGGTCAGGGTGATGCCCTGGGCGGCGACCCGGGTGGCGCCGACGATCAGCTGCGGCCCGTCCGGCTTCTGGAAGGCGGCGATTGCGGCCTCTCGGGCGGGCAGCGAGTCGTTGCCGAGCAGGTGCAGGGCCTCGGGGAAGCGCTCGACCAGCGCGTGCTGGACCTCGCGGTGGCGCGCGAAGACCACCAGTGGCTCGCCCGAGGCGAGGAAGTCCCCCATCCAGGCCAGCGCGGCGGCGAGCTTGCCGCGGGCGGCCAGGCGCTGCAGCGTGCCGAGCTGGGCGAGCCGCTCGGCGCGCAGCGTGGTCGCGATCCGCGCGTTGAGTGTGGAGAGGTCCAGCGGTTGAGCGCGCAGCCACGCGATCACGTCGCGCTCGGCGAGCCGGTACTCGGCCGTGTTGGTGAGGGCCATCGGGACCACGACCTGGCGTTTGGCGGGCAGCTGGGGCAGCACCTCGGACTTGCGCCGGCGCACGAAGCAGTGACGCCGCAGATGCCAGTGC
>JALYTU010000108.1:3421-7611 GCA_030854125.1 Actinomycetota bacterium
TCACTGACCTGACCGCGAAACTGGCGGGCGAAGCTCGCGCCGGTACCGAAGTCCTTGAGACGGCCGATGACGCGCAGCTGGGCGATCAGCTCGTCGACGTGGTTGAGCACCGGGGTGCCGCTCAGAGCCAGCCGCAGCCCGTTTCGGGGCACCGCGCCGGCCAGCGTGCGGACCGCCTGGGTGCGCTTGGCGTGCGGGTTCTTGCAGTAGTGCGATTCGTCGATCACCAGCGCCCGCGGCCGCATCCGGGCGAGTGCGTCGCGATGGGCGGCGACGATCTCGTAGTTGAGGATCGTCACCTCCCCGCGGGGCGGGACCGCGACCCGTCCGGTGATCACCGCCACCGAACGATGCGGCAGCCAGTGCTCGGTCTCGCGCTGCCAGGTGAGCTTCATCGACGCCGGGCAGACGACGATCGCCGGGAATGCTCCGTCGGCCTCCAGCGTGGCCAGGGCCTCGACGGTCTTGCCCAGGCCCTGTTCATCGGCGAGGAACGTGCCGCGGGCATTCAGCGCATAGCGGACCGCGGCCCACTGGAAGGGGGCGAGCTCACCGCCGAGGGCCGCGGCGGTCTCGGGGATCGGCTCGGCCGTGTCGGCGCGCGAGTTCCGGACCGCGGCGGCGGCCTGCGCGTGTTCGGCGAGCAGGCCGACGAGCGCCTCAGCGGCCTCGGCGGTGATCTGGACCTCGTGCCGGGCCAGGAAGGCGTCGAGTTCGACCGCCAGCCAGGGATCCAGCGGTACCGAGCGGGTGCCCTCGGCGCCCGGCAGCTCCGCGAACGCCGCCCCGATGTCGGGATCCCACAACACCTCGAGGCGCAATTCCTCGCCGTCGAGTCCGCGGGCGAAGGCCAGTCGCGCAGGCGGCGGCTCGATCCCGTGCTCGACGTCCTGCAGGCAGCGCTCGGCGGCCGGGTCCAGATGGGCTGAGCGCTCGGCGCGCAGCACCTCGGCGACCTCCCGCGTCAGGGGAACCAGCAGTCCGGCGGGATGCTCGCGCGCGATCTCGGTCAGTTCCTGGGGCACCGGTCCGGCCAGCGTTCGTAAAACCAGCCAGCCCCGGCCGTCGTGGCGCACGGTGGCAACACTCCCAATCCAGCGCCGGCGGACCCGCGCCAGCCATTCCTGGACCCCGGGTCCGGCCTCCAACTCGGGCCGGCGGGCCAGGATCTCAGCCACCTTGAGCGCCGCGAAGTCCTCGGCCGGGGCGCTCCACTCACGTCGATCCCAGTCAAAGCGCCGGTGCGGGATCGAGCGCGCCAGGTCGACCAGTTCCGTGTCGTAGGGGAACGCGAGCACCACGGTCGGCTCGCCTCCCGGGCCCGCACGCAGGGTGACGTTGTTGGGGGACGGAACGAGCTCCACGGTCATCCGCGCGCCAGCGCCGCCGGCTCGGGGACGGGGGTGGGCCCCGGTGAACCGGTCTCGGTGAGGCGGCGAGCGGTGGCCCGCGCGGTGTCGAGGGCCCAGCCGGTGGTGGTGAGGAGGGCGAGCACGAGCACGAGCAAGCCGAGGGCGACGATGATCCACCAGCTCGCGTGCGTCGAGGTGGTGAAGTCGGCGCCGAGACGGCCGTGGACGGCGACGGCACCCGCGAGCGCTCCGAGCACCGCGACGCCGAGCGTCTGCCCGACCTGGCGGCTGGTCGAGGCCACCGCCGCCGCGACCCCGGCCTGGGACGGTGGCATCCCGGAGACCGCGGTGTGGGTGATCGGCGGGTTGACCAGGCCGAAGCCCAGCCCGAACAGAAAATAGGAGATCAGCAGCACGCCGGGCGGGGTGCTCACGGTCAGCTGGGTGAGGAAACCTGCACTGGCCATCAGCGCCAGGCTGCCGGCCACCAGCGGCAGCCGGCTGCCACGCCGGCCGACCAGCCGGCCCGAGATCGGGGCGACGACCAGCGTCACACCGGCCATCGGAATCAGGTAGAGCCCGGCGTGAAACGGTGACAGCCCGCGCACATCCTGGAGGTAGAGCGTGTTGAGGAAGAGAAACCCGCCGAGCGCTGCGAACGCGCACACCGCGATCATGCTCGCGCCCGAGAAGGGAGCGCTGGAGAAGAAGCGCAGCTCGACCAGTGGTTCTCGACGGCGCAGCTCATAGGCGATCAACGCGACGAGGGCGAGAAGGGCGACGCCGAACTCGATCAGGGTCGAGGCAGACAGCCAGCCGTGGGCCGGACCCTCGATGATCGCGTAGGTCAGCGTGGCCAGGCTGACGATGACCAGGATCTGACCAACCGGATCCAGCCGGCGCGGACGGGCCGCTCTGGATTCGGGCACGTACAGCGCGGTGAGCACGATCGCCGCCAGCCCGATCGGGAGGTTGACCAGGAAGACGGCCGGCCAGCCGACCGAGTCCACCAGGGCGCCGCCGACGATCGGACCCAGCGCGAGGCTGATCCCGACCGCGCCGCCCCACACCCCGATCGCCTGGGCGAGCTCGCGGGGATCTTCGAACACATTGCGGATGATCGACATCGCCACCGGGGTGAGCATCGAGCCCCCGATCGCCTGCAGGATGCGGGCCGCGATCAGCAGGTTCAGTGAGGGTGCCAGCGCGCACAGCAGCGATCCCAGCGAGAACAGCAGCAGGCCGAGCTGGAAGACACGGCGGCGCCCGATCCGGTCCGCGGTTGAGCCTGAGAGCATGAGCAGGCTGGCCAGGACGAGCGTGTAGGCGTCGATCGTCCACTGCAGGCCCGACAGGGATGAACGAAACGACCGCGCGATCGACGGCAGCGCGACGTTGACGATCGTCGAGTCCAACCCGACGATCAGCAGGCTCATCGAGCAGATGCCGAGGATCAGCAGCCGCCGCCGACGGTCCGGCACCGACTGAGTGTGCGCGGACGCGGGCACGGTTTCGATCCTAGTAAGCGACCTGGCTGGTCACGCGGGGGCGCTCAGCTCAGCCGAGCTCGCCCTGCCAGTCCTCGACCAGCCTGCGGGCGTTCTCCACATCCTGGTGCAGCGGCCGGTCGGAAAGGTCACGATCGAGGTGGGGCTCGGCCAGCGCCCACAGTCTGCGCGTTCCGGCGCCGACCGGAGCCTGCTGGGCCAGCCGCAGCGCCCGGACGGCCACGACGAGCTCGGTGGCGACGACCACGCGCAGGGCGCTGAGCGTCTCCTCGGCGCGTCGCGCGGCGATCGGCGCCAGGCTCGAGTGTGACTCAACACCGCGCGAGACCCCCACCGTCTGAGCAGCCACCGGGGTGACCAGCGAGCGCACCTCGGCCACGGCGGCATGGGCTGTGTACTCGAGCACCAGAGCCCCGGACTCGGGCCCGGGTTTTCGGGCCAAGAACGGCGGTAATCCGGTCAGGCCGGCGTCGAGCAGCGTGCTGACCCGGGCCGCGATCAGAGCCGCTGACTGGGCCAGCGCCGTGCGCAGGCCGTCGATCGCGTTGGCCAGCGGCGCCGCATGGGGGTTGCCGTTGGGCAGCATCACGTGCTCGTCCGCGATGATCAGCGCATTCTCGCCCGCGAAGTTGAGCTCGTGTCCGACGGTCTCCTCGAGCGCCGCCAGGGCGTCGTGGACGGTGCCGTCGACCTGGGGCTGAGCTCGGAACGGGTAGGGGTCCTGGATGCCGAGCGGGCCCGGGTCGCGCGTCCGAGCCGTCAGGCCATGCAGCAGCTCACGCATCCGGGCTGCGACGGCGGCCTGACCGGGCCGGTGGCGCTGGGAGTGGATGCGGGTGTCGAGCACGACGGGATCGGCTGCTGCCGCTTCGAAGGACAGCGCGGCTACCGAGAGCCAGGCGTCGAGCAGGCGCCTCGCGTCGACCACCAGCAGCGCCGACCGACCGATGCTGACCGCGTTGGAACTCATGAACGCCAAGCCGTCCCGGTGACCCAGGCGGGCCGGGGCCAAGCCCGCCTCAGCCAGCGCCCGGCCGGCGTCGACGAGCTCATTCCCACGCCACACTTGGCCTTCCCCGAGCAGCGCGAGCGCGATGTCGGCCAGGTTGGTCAGGTCACCGGTACCCAGCGAGCCGAGCTCGCGCGTGAACGGTGAGAGCCCGTGGTTGAGCGCGGCGATGAGGCCATCGAGCAGGTCCGCGGACACGCCGGCCCCCCCGGCGCCGATCTGGTTGGCGCGGGTAGCCATGGCCGCGCGCACCAGGACCGCCGGCAGCGGCTCGCCGGCGCCACAGGCGTGGCTGCGCAGCAAGCCCAGCGAGTAGCTCTC
>JALYTU010000728.1 GCA_030854125.1 Actinomycetota bacterium
CGCCCGCCTGGTGCATATCTGCGGGCGCGAGCACGTGCTGACTCATCCGCACGCGCTCGCGACCTACCGGTCCGACGGGCTGCTGCACTATCGCCAGACCCCGCGGGCGGCGGTTCTGCCCGGGAGTGCCGACGAGGTTCAGGCGAGCGTCGCGGCCTGCCACGAGGCCGGAGTGCCCTGGGTCGCACGCGGTTCGGGCACTGGCCTCTCGGGCGGCGCTCTGCCCGACGCCGACGGGATCCTGATCGTCCTCTCGCGGTTGCGGCGGATCCTCGAGGTGAACCTCGACGACGGCGTGGTCATCGTCGAGCCGGGCGTGACCAACGTCGCGGTCTCGCAAGCCGTTGCGCCGAGCCACTTCTATCCGCCCGATCCCTCCAGCCAGATCGTCTGCTCGATCGGCGGCAACGTGGCCGAGAATTCCGGGGGCGCGCACTGCTTCAAGTACGGCTTCACGACCAACTACGTGATCGGGCTTGAGGTCGTGCTCTCCGACGGCAGCCTGGTGACGTTGCGCCGCGACGATCCCGGCTATGACCTGCTCGGGGCGTTCGTCGGCTCAGAGGGCACGCTCGGCGTGACCACCCGCATCTGGCTGCGCGTCATCCCCGCTCCCGAGAGCGTTCGCACGATGCTCGCGTTCTTTGCGAGCACCGCGGCCGCCGCAGAGGCAGTGTCAGAGATCGTCGAAGCCGGACTCGTGCCCGGGGCGATCGAGATGATGGACGCGCTGTCCATCAAGGCCGCCGAGCAGGCGACCGGGGCCGGCTATCGCCTTGACGCCGGCGCCGCGCTGATCGTCGAGCTCGACGGCCCGCAGGAGGAATGCACCGTCGGGCTGGAGCGCGTGATCGACTTCTGCAACGCGTCCGGGGCGATCGATGTCCGGATCGCGCAGACCGAGACCGAGCGCAACCTCTTCTGGCGCACCCGCAAGGCAGCGTTCGCCGCCATGGGCCGGATCGCCCCCGCCTATTACGTTCAGGACGGGGTGATCCCGCGCACGCGGCTGGTCGAGGTGCTCGCCGAGATCGACCGCCTCGCCGCCGAGTACGACCTCAAGGTGGCCAACGTATTCCATGCCGGCGACGGCAACCTGCACCCGCTGGTCTGCTACGACGCCGGCCGTGAGGGCGAGTCCCGGCGTGCGGAGGAACTGGCCGGCAAGATCGTCCAGGCCTGCGTGGATGCCGGCGGCTCGATCACCGGCGAGCACGGTGTCGGCGTCGACAAGCGCGCCTACATGCCGTCGATGTTCAATGATGCCGATCTTGACTCCTTCCAGCGGCTGCGCTGCGCCTTTGATCCCCTCGGCCTCGCCAACCCCGGCAAGGTGATGCCGACCCCGCGCCTGTGCGGCGAGGTGCCCGGCCCCTACCGGGAGCACCCGCTCGAGCGAGCCGGCGTCGCGGAGCGCTTCTAGTGTCGCGAGTCAGAAATTCGAGGCATAGGATCCCCGCGGCCTGGAAGCGAACCCGCTGATGGCGACGATCACGCAGGCGCAGCCCGAGACCGCCGCCGAGGCAGCGCGGATCCTCGGGGCCGCCGACCGGGCCGGACAGAGCGTGCGCCTGCGCGGTGCCGGCACCAAGCTCGGCTGGGGCCGGCCGATGCCGGGCGCTGACCTCGAGCTGGGCACGTCGCGGCTGGACACGATCACCGAGCACAACCGGGGCGACCTCACCGCCGTGCTCGAGGCCGGCGTACCGTTCGCGGTGGCTCAGGCCACCTTTGCCCAGGCCGATCAGATGCTGGCGCTGGACCCCCCGCTCGGTGAGGACTCCGCAGCCACCATCGGGGGCGTCGTGGCCACCGCCGACTCCGGGCCATTGCGCCACCGCTACGGCGCCCCGCGCGACCTGGTGATCGGCATGACCGTCGCCCTCGCCGACGGAACCGTGGCCAAGTCCGGGGGCAAGGTGATCAAGAACGTGGCCGGCTATGACCTGGCCAAGCTGCACGCCGGCGCCTTCGGAACCCTCGGCCTGATCCTCTCGGTCAGCGTTCGCCTGCATCCGCTGCATCCCGAGCGGACCACCGCGATCGGCACAGCTCGGGATTCGCAGGCGCTCGCCGCCGCCGCCGTGGCGATGGCGGCGATGCCGTTTGAGTTCGACGCGCTCGACGTCGCCTGGCGAGGCGGTCGAGGGGGGATTCTGATGCGCTGTTCGGGATCTGAGCACGCCAGCCGGGGCGCTCGCGCTGCGCACCGCCTCTCCGAGCTCGGCCTGGCCGGAGTGGACACGCTGACCGCCGACGAGCCGCTGTGGGAGCGCCAGCGCGCCGGTCAGCGCAGCCG
>JALYTU010000729.1 GCA_030854125.1 Actinomycetota bacterium
CCCCACGACTGAGGAGCGCGAGGAGATCAAGCGGCTGCGTGGCGAGAATCACGAGCTGCGTCGCGCGAACGAGATCCTGCGCAGCGCGTCAGTGTTTTTGGCCAAGGAGCTCGACCAGGACCGAACGAGGTGACCGCGTTCATCGATGAGCGTCGCGGCGACTTCGGGGTCGAGCCGATCTGTGAGACCTTGGACGTGTCGGCGTCCGCGTACTACCAGCGCAAGACTGGCGAACGCTCCGCGCGGGCGTTGGAGGATGAGCGGCTCACCGCCCGGATCGGCGAGGTGCACGAGGCGAACTACGAGGTCTACGGGTACCGGCGCGTGCACGCCCAGCTCGTGCGGGAGGATGAGACCGCGGGCCGGGACCAGATCGCCCGGCTGATGCGCTGCGCCGGCGTGCAGGGCGCGAAGCGGCGCGGGAAGCCGTGGAAGACCACGATCGCCGATCCCGAGGCGCAGCGGCCCGCTGACCTGGTTGGGCGGGATTTCACCGCCGAGCGGCCGGATGTCCTCTGGGTGTGTGACTTCACCTATCTGCGCTGCTGGGAAGGACGCGCGTTCTTCAGCTTCGTGATTGACGTGTTCTCGCGGATGATCGTCGGCTGGCAGTTCGCCAGCCACATGCGCACCGATCTCGTCCTGGACGCGCTGCGGATGGCGCTCGGGCTCCGGCGACCCGGCGCCGATGTCGCGCTCGTTCACCACTCCGACGCCGGCTCGCAATATACGTCGGAGGACTACCAGCAGGAGCTGACTGACCACACCGTGCTGGCGTCGATCGGGACGGTCGGCGACGCGTACGACAACGCCATGGCCGAATCGTTCGTCGACTCGTTCAAGACCGAGCTGATCGCCGATCGCGTGTGGCGCACCCGCTCCCAGCTCGAGTTCGCCGTCGTCGAGTACGTCGCCTGGTTCAACACCGTGCGGCTGCACTCCTCGCTCGGCAACATTCCGCCGATCGAGCACGAACAACAACACGTCGCTGGCGTCGCCGCTGAACCCTGGAACGCTGTCGCACTCCAACCGCTGCTGACCACCTGAACGGCCCGGTTGGTATACGACCCCTTCCGGGGTCGTCTCCGACCTACGGTGTTAGACAATCGCACTAACAAGATATACTTACTTACAGAACCTACAAACCCTGTCTCGTGAAAGTCAGGGCAGTTCAAAGTGACGCTACGCGCTTGACGCGATCGTCTTGGCGAGGTGGCGGTAAATCGTCGGGCGGCTGACGCCGAACTCGGCCGCGATCTCAGCCACGGTGTGCTTGCGCCTGCCATCCTCGCCGGTCTCGTCATACATCTGCCTGGCGAGCTTGATCTGGCGAGGCCCGAGCTTCGGTTTCTGACCGCCGGTTCGCCCGCGGGCCCGGGCAGCTGCCAGACCGTCCATCGTCCGCTCCGACATGAGCGCGTGCTCAAACTCGGCGATCGCGCCGAGGATCTGGAAGAACATCCGCCCGACGGCGGTCGAGGTGTCGATCCCCTGGTCGAGCACGACAAGGTCGACGTCGTGCTGCTCCAGGAGCTTTGACAGTTCGAGCAGGTGCTCGAGCGAGCGGCCGAGCCGGTCGAGCTTGGTGATCACCAGCTGGTCCCCGGAGCGGTTGGCGGCGAGCAGCGCCTTGTCGAGCTCGGGCCGGCGGGCGAGCTTGCCCGACACCTTGTCGACGAAGACTTGCTCGCAACCTGCGGCGTTCAGCGCATCGTGCTGCGCTTCGAGATGCTGGTCGCGGGTCGAGACCCTGCCGTAGCCGATGCGCACACGAAGATTGTATCGTGAACGGAGTAGCGCATTACATTGGCGCGTACACGGCAAACGTTACATTCCCCGGCCCGGATCTACAGGACTTCGCGATGACTCGGGCACGTGTCTCGCGAACGAACGTACACGGACAGCAACAGGCGACCGCCACGGCGCGTAACCTGCCGCCCGCGAACGTTGTTGGAACCGCCGGATGCCCCACCCTCTGCCTTCAGTGCGTCCTTCTCAGCAGCCCAGGCACCACGAGCTGCCGACAAGGCCGATTCTCAGAACACGCCGCCACCCGCCCGCAAATCGATCAACGAGCTCGATCGGCGCCCGGCCGCGGCGCTCAGACGTCTCAACCGAACTGGAGGCCTCCGGGCTCGTCCGCGACCGCGAGCGCCAGCACCGCGAAGCCAGCCGCTTGAAGCAGCTTCGTCGCCACGGTTGGCAGCAGCGCGGCATCCCTGTCGCGGCACGCCCCGCAGATCCAGACGGCCTCCCCCAGCGCCCCGACCGAGAACGACAACCCGTCGCGCTCATCG
>JALYTU010000109.1 GCA_030854125.1 Actinomycetota bacterium
CGCTCGGTGCCGAGCTGGTTATCGTCGGCGAGCTCGATCGCAACATCCCAGCCGGCGCGCACCGACTCATGGCCGAGCGGGCGGGCGCCAAGCGCACCGTCGAGATCGCCGGCGCTTCGCACGTCGTCGGTGTTTCGCACCCGTCGAGACCGCGCAGCTCGTCCTCGAGGCCGCCGGCACCCACGCGGTCGCGCGCACCTGATCGCCGGCGACTCGCCCCGACCGTGATACCCATCGAAGCGGGTATATCGTTGAAGCTAGGTGACCGCTGGGCAGCCTTTAGGTTTGGCCACTTTCCAATCGAGCAGATGCCGATGCGCGCACCAGCGCTCTCTGAAGTGAGATGACGGACCGTACTTTCTCCACCACCGGCACGGTCGTAACGGTGAATGTCGGCGCGCCGCGCCCGATCCAGGTGAACGGCCACACCGTCTTGACATCGATCTGGAAACACCCGGTCCAGGGCCGGGTGCCGCTGCGCGACGTGAATCTGCGTGGTGACGATCAGGCTGACCGGACGGTTCATGGTGGGCCTGACAAGGCCGTCTACGCGTACGCGATCGAGGACACCGAATGGTGGGAGGCAGAACTCGAACGCCGGCTCGGTCCCGGCGCCTTCGGGGAGAACCTCACGGTTCGAGGACTCCCGGTCTCCGAAGCGGTGATCGGCGAGACGTGGGCTGTGGGCACGACGCTGCTTCAGGTCTCCCAGCCGCGGCTGCCCTGTTTCAAGCTTGGTCTGCGGATGGACGATCCCCGGTTCCTCAAACGCTTTGCCAGAGCCGGCAGGCCGGGCGCATACCTCCGGGTCCTGCGCGAGGGCGACATCGGCTCCGGCGACGCGATCAACGTGCAGGAGCGCCCTGCACACGGCGTGACAAGCGCGCTCGTGTCACGAGCACTGCTCGGTGAGCGCCAGCTGCTTGCGATCGCCCTGACCGCGAGCGAGCTTCCCCCGGATCTACGCGCCTGGATGCAGGAGCGCGCCGAGGTCGGTGGCTCGCAATGAGAAGCTGGGCATCCGGGCTTCGCGGGCCCCCAGGGCGGCAGGAGATCCGGCCAGCTACCCAGACACATTTCACGGAGGGCAAGAACATGACCCACACCACAACCGCTGCCCAAGTTCCCGCTATGAGTGCCCATGTCAGAGAGGAGACCGGCAATCAGCTGCAGGCGACCCTGGTCGAGCTGCTCGACCTCTCGCTGGTCGGCAAGCAGTCGCGTTGGAGCATCGTCGGGCCCCACTTCCGACCGCTGCACGAGCAGCTGGATGAGTTGGTCGATTCCTGGCACGAGCTCGCCGATGTCGTCGCCGAGTCGAGCCGGACTGCGCCAGTTGACCGCGGCGCGGTCCATGACGAGCTCGCTCTGGCACAGATCGTCCAGCGTGTCGCCGAAGTTGCTGAGAGCACACGCGAGGAAATGGACCGGCTGGCCGAACTCGACGTCGTCTCACAGGATGTCCCGCTCGGGGTCGTACGCCAGCTCGAGGAGCAGCTCTGGATGATCCGCAGCCAGATTCCGAACGGACGTGCTGCGTGATGCCGCCGATCTCCCGCGGGTTCCAAGGGCGCCGGCGCGAGGTCGATCCCGCGCGCGTGCCACCGGGGCAGTACGTGGTTGACGATTTCCCGGTGCTGTCGGCGGGTCCGACCCCGCGGACGTCGCTCGATGTGTGGAGCTTTACGATCCAGGGTGCGGTCGACCGGCCCGTCCGATGGACGTGGGACGAGTTCCGGGCGTTGGCGTCGGAGACCTTCACGGTCGACATCCATTGCGTGACGAAGTGGTCAAAGCTTGAGACCAGCTGGGGTGGGGTGTCGCTCGACACGCTGCTCGACGGGATGGAGACCGAGGCTCAGTACGTCACCGCATGGTCAGACGGCGGCTACACGACCAACCTGCCGCTCGAAGACCTAAGCGGCGGACGTGCGTGGGTCGTCCACGAATACGGCGGTGAGCCGCTCGAGGCCGAGCATGGCGGTCCGGCGCGACTGCTAGTCCCGCACCTGTACTTCTGGAAGAGCGCGAAGTGGGTCCGCGGCCTGACCCTGACCGTCGATGATGAGCCCGGGTTCTGGGAGGCAGCCGGTTATCACAACTACGGTGACCCGTGGCGGGAGCAGCGGTATTGGAGCGATTGAGCGCGGGAAGGGCAGCGATCGTCTGGCGCGTGACGACCGTCGAGGCGGTAGCCGACGAGAGTCCGCGGGCAAAGACGATCACGCTCGACGCGCCAGATTGGCCCGGGCACATCGCCGGCCAGCACGTCGACGTTCGGCTCACCGCCGAGGACGGCTATCAGGCCGAGCGCTCCTACTCGATCGCCTCGGCGCCCGAGGACACGCGGTTGGCGCTGACCGTGGAGCGGATCGAGGACGGGGAGGTCTCGGCCTACCTGACCGAGGAGCTGCGCCACGGCGACGAGCTCGAGCTCCGGGGCCCAGTGGGGGGTCACTTCACCTGGAACGTCGACGACGGCGGTCCGCTCCTACTCCTCGCTGGCGGCTCGGGTCTGGTGCCCCTGATGGCGATGCTCCGCCATCGGGCGGCGCAATCGAGCAGGGTCGACGCGCGGCTGCTGCTCTCGATCCGATCGCTTGAGGACACTTTGTATCGCGACGAGCTGGCCAAGCTGGGGTCAGACCAGACAACCGCCGTGCACTACACGATCACCGGCGCGGCGCCCCCAAGATGGACGGGGTTCACCGGCCGCCTCAACACGACGATGCTGCAGGCCTTTGCCCCGGCACGGGACCAGCGCCCCCGGATCTTCGTCTGCGGCCCGACCGCGTTCGTCGAACACGCAGCCGATCTACTCGTCGAGCTTCAGTACGACACAGACACGATCCGGGCCGAGCGATTCGGCCCGACAGGGGGATGAGATGAGCGAAGCTCAATGGCTGGACGGCAACGCGTTAGCCGGGACGTTTCACCAATGGTTCGGCACCGAGTTGACCGACACGCCACGCGGCTGCCAGTCGTGCGGCGCGGTTTCACCGGTCGGAGCACATCGCCTCTACCGGGGAGCCGGGCTGGTCCTCCGCTGTCCGGTCTGTGCCGACGTCGCGCTGCAGATAGCAAGTCTCCCGGACCGCCAGGTGCTGCGCTTTGCCGGCACCTGGTGCTTTGAGATCGCCGGGTCCGCACAGCTGGCCCCAACGGCGGACGGCACGCTGTGAGGACCAGGCGAAGCCCCTACAGCGTCGACCTGACCGTCGAACGTCTCGTGCTCGCGTTGGATCGTCACGGGGTCCCGCTGCTGGCGCAGATCGATCACGGCGCCGGCGCGGCCCGCGCCGGGCTGCAGCTCGGAGACGAACAGGTGCTGATCTTCGGCGACGCCAAGGTGGGCACCCTGCTCATCCAGGCCGACCCGCGCGTGGGATACGAGCTGCCGCTGCGGCTCCTGGTGTGGGACGCCGAGAGCGAGACCATGATCGGCTACCGGTCTCCGATCGAACTCGCCGACTCGTATGCCCTCGCTGCCCAGCGAGAGGTTCTCACGCGGATGGAGGCGCTGCTCGAGACGCTCGTCAGCGAATCCGTGGCCCGCGGGTAAAAAGACCATCATTCGGCGACCGCGGTCTGCCACGATCGTTGATCGTTTGGCAGCCCTCCCAGAGGACGTAGATATGACTCTTGAATCCGAAACCATCCTCGAGGCCAGTGACTTGGGCCGCAAATCGGCACCTCCGGCGCCGATGCCACGTGACAAGCAAGGCTGGCGGGTTGCGCCGGCGCCCGACGGCCGCGGTATGCCGGATGAGCACAAGCCGCGTCCGCCGCATCGGCTGCGGGGCTTTTGGGTCTTCTTCGTCGTGCTGTTGGCTGTGAACTGGATTTCCGTGTTGGCGTTCCAGCCGGCAGGCGTATCGCGCGTAAAGGTGCCGTTCAGCCCATATTTCGTGCAGCAGGTCCAGGCTGGCAAGGTGAAGTCGATCTCGTCAAAGGGCGACACGGTCCAAGGCACCTTCGCGGCCAAGGTGCGCTATCCGCCCGGTGACAAGAAGGCGACCGCCACAAACCTCTTCTCGACCGAGGTGCCGACGTTCTGGAACGGCGCAGCGCTGACGACGTTGTTGTCATCCAGGGGCGTTCAGGTCAATGCGCAGTCGACTACGAAGACAACATCGCTGCTGTCCGAGGTCCTGCTCGGCTTCGGTCCGACGTTGCTGCTGGTCGGGCTGTT
Source organism: Actinomycetota bacterium (assembly GCA_030854125.1). Taxonomy (GTDB): domain Bacteria; phylum Actinomycetota; class Thermoleophilia; order Solirubrobacterales; family Solirubrobacteraceae; genus Palsa-465. The sequence goes on from JALYTU010000109.1 coordinate 4,193, forward strand.
CGTGCTGTTCGCGCGGCGGGCGCGGGCCGGCGGTGGAATGGGCGCGCTGGGCAACTTCGGCCGCTCCCAGGCCCGCAGGGTCGATCCCGAGAAGATCCGGGTCACGTTCGAGGACGTGGCGGGAATCGACGAGGCCAAGGCTGAGCTGACCGAGATCGTCGACTTTTTGCGTACTCCTGATCGCTACGAACGCCTGGGCGGTCGGATGCCCCACGGTGTACTCCTATCTGGTCAGCCGGGGACGGGCAAGACGCTGCTCGCGCGGGCGGTGGCGGGGGAAGCGCATGCCGCGTTCTTCTCGATCGCCGCATCGGAGTTCATCGAGGCGATCGTAGGGGTCGGCGCCTCGCGTGTGCGTGACCTGTTCGCGAAGGCCAAGGAGGCCGCGCCAGCGATCATCTTCATCGACGAGCTCGACGCGATTGGCCGGTCGCGATCGGGTGCGACGTCCTTCAGTGGCGGCAACGACGAGCGCGAGCAGACGTTGGATCAGATTTTGACCGAGATGGACGGCTTTGACAGCAACGAGGCGGTCGTCGTCCTCGGCGCGACCAACCGGCCGGAGATCCTTGACGCGGCGCTGCTGCGCGCCGGGCGCTTTGACCGGCGTGTGACCGTGCAGCCGCCCGACCGCCAAGGTCGACGCAAGATTCTCGAGGTTCACACGCGCTTGATCCCGTTGGCCGACGACGTCGATCTCGATGCGATCGCTGCCGCGACGCCGGGAATGGTCGGCGCCGATCTCGCCAACCTCGCCAACGAGGCGGCGCTGCTGGGCGCCCGGCGCAACCACGACAAAGCCCACGCAGCGGACTTCACCGACTCGTTGGAAAAGATCATGCTTGGCGCGCCGCGCGGGATCATCCTGAGCCGCAAGGATCGCGAGCGCACCGCCTACCACGAATCCGGCCATGCCCTCGTCGGCATGCTGACCCCGGATGCCGACCCAGTGCGCAAGGTCTCGATCATTCCACGCGGAATGGCGCTCGGAGTAACCCTCTCGACCCCTGACACAGACGTCGTGTCCTACTCAACCGAAGATCTTGAGGCGAAGATCCGGGTCGCGCTGGGCGGCCGGGTGGCCGAGGAGGTCGTCTACGGCAAAATCACCACCGGCGCCGAGTCAGACATCCAGCAGCTGACCCAAATCGCGCGTCAGATGGTCGGACGCTGGGGCATGAGCGACAAGGTTGGTCCGATCGCAGTCTTACCCAGCGACTCCGACGGGCCGCTCCTGCCGGGGGTCAGCCAAACCTCCGTAGACACCCAGCGGCTGGTCGACGAGGAAGTACGCCGCCTCGTCGACGAGGCCCACGCCGAAGTGACCCAGCTGCTCACCGACCACCGTGACCAGCTCGACAGTCTCAAACACGCGTTGCTTGAGGCCGAGACGCTCGACGCCTTGGACGCCTACGCCGCGGCGGGCGCGCCGATGCGCGCGGCAGAGCTCAAGCCCGAAGCCCGCGTCGGCTGAACCCACCGAGCGCAGATAGGGCCTACCGGTCACGGCTTCGCTGCGCTGTCCCCGCGTCCCGTGGGGGGTCCCGAAGCTGTTCGCCCGAACGACGGCGGCGCTCGCCAACCGGCGCGCTTGTACTTCAAGGGGCGTACGCCGGGGCTCTGCGGGCCGGCTCATGACGCGGTACACAATCCAACTCACGAACGAGCAGTCGCTGCAGGTAAGCGCGCGAGACGGTGCTGCGCGTAGGCCTTCTGAGCAGAAACCCGCGAGCACCGGCGTCTGCGTCAGATCACCGATTTGTCGCGAACCGGCCCGGTGCGTCGCGTTCTGTCGCCTCTTGGCGCTGCGCACTTTGCGTTGGTCTGACGCAGAGTGACTAACGGGAGCGACGGGACTCGAACCCGCGACCTCCGGCGTGACAGTGCGACGGTCAGCGAGACGAAAGCCCTGGAAATAGGCGTGTCTACCCATGACTGGTCACCGTGAGGTCACCGTTAAGGTTTTTGACTTCATGTCGCTCGTGGTCGGGTGTCGAGCGTGCACATCTTCATCCTGCAAAGTATGACTTCTCGGCCCGACGCCAGTTACGCAGCCGCAGCGTCGGTCGTGATCGTGGTCCTGATATCTCGTCCCGATCCGGCATCGCGACCAATCCGTCGGCACCAATCAAGACCCCCGATCCCAAGGGCTCACGACCCCGCATCCTTTACGCCAACCTCAGCAGCGAGCGGCATCGGCCCGAGCGCTCGCGTCGCAATGCACGCGTCGGGTCAGGTCCAACACGAGCGAGGAAAGCGAGCGTGCGGGACGGCTCGATTCGGCAGAAAGCAGCACTGTCGATGGTGCGTCAACCCGTCCGCGAGACTGCGAAATTTCCTGCAAGCGGGCACGCCGCGAGCTCGTCGCCCATCGCTGCTTGAGCGGCAAACGGGCTGTCTCCGCGGACCGGTGCCAGCCGCTGCACCCCGAAGCCAGCAGTGCCGCGCTGAGGTCCGCGGGCCGTGGGTCGCCGCCGCCTACCACGGTGGCACCGGCGCCGACAAGTTCACCGTGGACGGGTGGTTTCAGACCGGTGACGTGGTCGCGATCGACGACCGGGGCTGCATCCGTATCTGCGGCCGCTCCAAGGACCTGATGAGGTCGGGGTGGGAGTGGATCCTCTCCGTCGATCTGGAGAACGCCCTGATGTTGCGCTCGGCCGTCGCCGAAGCCGCCGTGATCGCGGTCCCCGACGAGCGATGGGGCGAACGACCGCTCACGGTAATCCCGCGAGAACCAAACGGCGTCCGCTGAGCAGTTATGCGAGCACCTCGCACGCGAGTTCGCGGGCTGGCAGCTGCGCGAACGGTTCGCCTCCAGCGTCAGTGCCTGACGATTCACTGCCCGCAAATCAAGGGGCCGCTGTCATGGAGAGCGGCGCTGACGCCACGGCCACAGGCCCGGAGTAGACCTCAGAGAAGCGGCTCATTACATCCGTCGAGATCGCGAGGTTTGCGTCGTGGTCGGTTCGCAGGCAGACGACCGCCGGGCCGGGGGCCTGACGCGCACGGCGGAGCGCCGGCTCGACCTCGTCGAGGCGCTCGGCGTACTCGGCGTGGCAGCCGAGGCCCTGCGCGACGACGTCCCAGCGGATCTCTCCCTGTCTGGTGCCGAATGTGCGTCCGTACAGGGCGAGCTCGTTTGGCTCCTCCATCGTCCACGAACCCTCGGCGAACACGACGAATACGATGTGCAGGTCCTCCCGGGCGGCTGACTGGAGCTCCATCGCGTTGAAGCCGGCGGCGCCATCGCCGGTCACGCATACGACGTCGCGATCCGGAGCGCCGAGCTTGGCGCCGATCGCCGAGGGGATGCCGGTGCCGAGCATCCCGAGCTCAAGGATGCTGTGGTAGGAGCGTGGTCGGGGCGGTGGTAGGAACGAGTAGGCCCACAGCGAGGTGATGCC
>JALYTU010000110.1 GCA_030854125.1 Actinomycetota bacterium
GAGCGTTACGGTCCTCCCGCCGAGCCGGATCCGCGCCGGGGCCACCAGCAGGCCGGCCGCCACGAGCTGCCCGACGGCCAGACCGCGGCGACGGTGGCCGGTCCCCCCGAGATCGACAACGAACTGTACATGCGCGACTACTCCAAGTGCGTGCTCTGTTACAAGTGCGTGGACGCCTGTGGCGAGCAGCATCAGAACACGTTCGCGATCACCGTGGCGGGTCGGGGCTTTGACGCCCACATCTCGACCGAGTACGCCAACCCGCTGCCCGAGTCGGCGTGTGTCTACTGCGGCAACTGCATCGGTGTCTGTCCGACCGGAGCCCTGATGCCGGTCTCGGAGTACGAGCTGCGCGAGGCCGGGGAGTGGGACCCGTCGCGCCAGAGCGAGACCGACACGATCTGCGCCTTCTGCGGCGTCGGCTGCAGCCTCACCCTCCACGTCCAGGATGAGCGCATTGTCAAGGTCTCCTCGCCGGCTGATCACGACGTGACGCTCGGCAACCTGTGCGTCAAGGGCCGCTTCGGGTTTGAGCACGTCCAGCCCCGCGAGCGCGATCCGGCCGACGCGTCGGGACCGGGCCCGAGCGACTCGGCCTAAAACCCGCGCCGGCGCCGCGCCCCCGGCTACGATGGGTCCGCCGTGCTGAGCGCTGAGGAGTGACACAGATGTCGGGCGAACGGCCAGAAGGGCGCCGCGGATCGGACGGGCACAGAGCGGCAACGGTGCGGCCGTCACTGGTTGACGATGCCGAGCGGGCCCTGCGCGACTGGCTGGCCCCGGGCCGTTATCGCTCCGGCGACCGGCTGCCACCCGAACACCAGGTCGCGGCGATGCTCGGCGTCTCGCGAGGCACGCTGCGCAGCGCGCTGCAGCGCCTTGAGGAGAGCGGCGAGATCGTCCGTCGTCAGGGCAGCGGCACCTTCGTGGGCGGCCTGGCGGAGGCGGCCGCCTTCGACGAGCGTCTCGAGCGTCTCGAGCCCTACTCGTCCGTGGCCCGCCGCCGCGGTATTCGCCTCGGCGCCACCGGCGTGACGATCCAGTGGCGCGCCGTCGGTGCCGAGGCGGGCGCGGCGCTCGGCCTGGACTCCGACGCCGTGGTGCTGACGGTCGCGCGAACGCTGCTGGCCGATGATGCCCCGGTCGCGGTGATGTTCGACGTGGTGCACCCGGCGATCGACCTGCCCGCTGTTGACCGGTTGCAGTCGGCGCTTGAGGGCGGGGAGATGATCCTCGATCTGCTGATCGCCGCCGGCGTTCCGATCACCTACGCGCGTACGCGCGTACATCCCGCGCTTGTGAGCCCTCGCCAGCGGTCCGGGAGACAGCTCGGCGTCCATCGGACGACCGCGGGTCTTGAGCTCGAGGAGCAGATCTTCGCCGGCCGCGACCAGCCGGTCGCCTACTCCCGCGACCTCTTCGCCCCCGGCGGGGTCGAGGTGATGGTGATGCGCTCGCTGGAGTCCCCCGCACCGGCCCGGTTGATCGAGGGGCGTGCCGGCCGCCGGCCGGCCCCAGCGAACCGCTCAGGCGCGCGGCGCGTGACCGGGTAGCCCGAGATGGCCGGCCACGATACTCCGTCCCCGCGTCGACCGGTGGGCTCGGTTCATCGCGCGATCGCGCTGCTCGATGCGCTCGCGGCCAGCGACACCGGACTCGGGGTCAACGAGCTCGCCCGACGGATCGGAGTCACTCCGAGCAGCGCGTCGCGACTGCTCGCCACGCTGGAGGCGGGACGGCTGGTCGAGCGCTCGCCGGGCGGGCCCTACCGCCTCGGCCTCAGGCTGGTAGCGCTCTCCGATCGAGTCCTGACGCAACTCGACGTACGGGCGCGAGCACGCCCCCTGCTGGTTGGACTCGCCGCGCAGACGGGCGAGACGGCGACGCTGTCGGTCCCGGGTGGCGGCGAGGCGGTCACGGTTGACTTCGTCCCGTCGGCATCGAGCGTCAGCAGCATGGCGCGCATCGGGCGTCCGAGCGTCCCCCACGCCACCGCCACCGGCAAGGTGATGCTCGCCTGGCAGGGCGGAACCCCGGTGCTGTCGCCCGACCGGCCCCTGACTGCGTACACGGAGCACACGACCATCGACCTGGTCGCGCTCGCCGTCGAGCTGGAGATCGTTCGCCAGCGGGGTTGGGCTGAGGCGATCGGAGAGCGGGAGCCCGACCTGGTCGCGCTCGCCGCGCCCGTGCTCGGCCACAATGGCGAGCTGGTGGCGATCCTCGGTCTCCAGGGTCCTGCGTCCCGACTGCCGGCGGGGACCCGCGCGGCGCTGCGCGACCCTTTGCTCGAGGCTGCGGCGCATCTTGGGCGCGCGCTCGGCGGGGACGGGCAGACGCGACCGCTGGGCCCCGGCTCGAGTCAGCTCCAGGGGTAGGGACTGTGCGAGACCGGATGCAGATCCCCGGTGGCGAACCGCTCGTAGCGAAACGGTGCCAGCAGCGACGAGTGCTCGCCGGCCAGCACCTGGGCGATTTCGCGGCCGACGGCAATCATCTTGTAGCCATGATTGGAGTCGGCGGCGACGAAGACGTTGGGGAGCATGTAGTCGAACACCGGGAAGTTGTCGACCGTGAACGCCCCCGCGCCGCCTGACCGGGTCTGCCGGTAGTGACTTCGTGCGCCCGCGAACCGCTTCAGGCAATGTGACAGCGCAGCCGACCACAGGTCGGGGAAGCCGGCCTCGACCGTCCCGGTCGGATACGGGTCCACGTCGAAGCTGTGGCCGAGCCGGATCGGTTGAGCTCCACCTTGGATGCTGGTCCGATCGGGCTTGAAGTAGACCCCCCAAGGCTCGGCGGTGATCAGGCTGCCGTCGTCGGCGCGCAACGGCTGGTCGGAATCGACGTGCAGCACCGGTGAGGACATGCCACCGTTGGTCACGAGCACCTCGGGCGCAAAGTCGACCTCCCCTTCCTGCAGGTACCAGTAGGTCCACATCGGCTGGTCGACCGCCACCTGGCCGTCGGGCTGACGCACGTCAAGCCGTTCGGGAAGGCCGAGCATGGACCACAGGGATGCGATCCACGGGCCGACCGCCACGACGACCTGACCGACGTCGACATTGCCTGCGCTGGTATTCACCTGCTTGACCGCTCCGGAGTCATCAAACGCGAAGCCGGAGACCTCGACACCGGTGATGATCTGCGCACCCGCCCGGGTGGCCAGCTCGGCGAGGCCGACCATCGACTCGCGATTGAAGGCGTAGCCGCCGGCCCGCTCATGCAGGCAGACACTCAGCCCGGGCGCGCGCCAGTCGTCGTAGAGCGAGCGCATGTGGCGGGTCACCTCGGTCTCCCCGACGTACAGCTCGGATGGGTAGCCGATGCGCTGCTGACGCTCGGCCACCTCGATCAGGTCGCCTTCCTGGGCGGCGGGGCCGAGCGCGATATAGCCGTTCGGGTGGTAGTGCAGGGTCTCGGCCTGCGACTCCCACACGTCCACACTGGCCGCCATCAGCTCCTGCATCGCCGGCTGAAAGTAGTTGTTGCGCACGACACCGCAGGCGATCCCTGAGGCACCGGCGCCAACGTCGCTCTTGTCGAGCACGAGCACCGGCTCACCGGCACGTGCGCGATGCCATGCGGTGGAGAGGCCATGGACGCCGGCACCGATCACGAGGGTGGGGGCGCGGGACGGAAGCTTGCGAGACACTGGATCCTCCTGGTTGCCTATAGCGCAACGGTATTGATGATTGCGCAACATCGTAGATTCATTCGCCCCTGGGGTCAAGCCCGCGGCTTGCGGCGGTGGCATCGGCTTGGTATAAAAGCGCCATGTACCAATTTGTCCAGTCTCGCCGCTGATGGACGGTCTCCACGGACGAGAGCAGGATGAGTGGTCGGGCCGGGTCGCGACCGGTGCGCAGCGGCTGCTGACCGAGCAGCTGAGCGAAGATGCCGCTCACCGGCGACACGGCATCTGAGAGGAACGACGATGGCACCAGGGCAAGGCAACGGCGAATTTGGCGGCAGCGTGAAGACGGTCCTCGCGTCGCCTGCGGTGGCGCCCGCTCCCGCGACGCTCGCGGAGGCCCGCGAGGCCCCGGGACGCGCGGGCAAGATCGAGGAGCTGACGCGACGGATCGAGGCCGAGGGGATCGAGTACGTCTACTTTCAGCAGGTCTCGATCACCGGCCGGGTGATGGGCAAGGGGGTCGTCTCCTCGTTCTTTGCTCAGGTGGCCGAAAGGGGGTATCAGCTCGTCTACGGCGCGACGGCGAACCTGTTCACGGACCGCTATGGCAACTACATCGGCTTTGGTCCCGAGGAATCGGAGCTGGCGGCCGTGGCTGACCTGGACACGTTCGCGGTGCTGCCGTGGGACCGGCGGGTGGCCCGGGTCTACTGTGACTGTTACGACACCGAGACCGGCGAGCTGCTGGACGCCGACCCGCGCCAGAACCTCAAGCGCGTCGCGCATGATTTCGAGCAGGAGCTCGGCTATCAGTTCCTGATCGGGATCGAGCCCGAGATGATGTGGCTCAAGCGCCCCGAGGAGGGTCGGCCGCCCGAGGGCGTCACGAAGCCCTACTGCTACCACATTCACCAGTTCGAGGAGCTCCGTCCCGTGCTGCTCGACGTCGTGCAGTTCGCCAAGGAGCTTGGCTTGGACATGAGCTACGGGGACCACGAGGACGCGCCCGGGCAGCTCGAGCTCAACTTCCTGTTTGACCGTCCGTCGCGCACGGCGGACAACATCACCACCTACCGCCAGGTGTGCGCCGCGGTGGCGCGCAAGCACGATCTGTTGGCGAGCTTCATGCCCAAGCCGTTCACCGGCGTGTCGGCCAATGGCCACCATCACCACTTCACGCTCATGGATGCGGACGGCAACAATGTCTTTCACGATCCGGACGGGCCGGCGCAGCTCTCGCAGTTGGCTCGGCACTTCCTGGGGGGGATGCTCGCGCACTTTCCCGCGCTGATGTGTGTGGGCAATCCGACGGTCAACTCCTACTGCCGTATGTGGGACACGGGGTTCTGGGCGCCGATCTACAAGAACTGGGGTTGGCAGAACCGGACGACCACCGTTCGGGTGGCCTCGGGCGGGCGGTTCGAGTACCGGGGCGTGGACTCCTCCTGTAACCCGTACCTGACCGTGGCCACGCTGCTCCGGGCCGGACTGGACGGGGTTCGGAACGAGCTTGACCCCGGGCCGCCCCAGCAGGGCAACACCTACGATCTGCTCGCCGCCGGGCAGGAGATCGAGAAGGTCCCCGACAGCCTCGGCAATGCCCTGGAGGCACTGGCCGCCGACGAGGTCGTGCGCAGTGCGATGCCGGGTCGCCTCTACAAGGTGTTCGCGCACTACAAGCGCGACGAGTGGGAGCGCTACCTCGCCGCCGTGACCGACTGGGAGCGCGACGAGTACCTAGAGGTGCTGCCCTAACCAGGGCACCGATGCCGCAGAGGAGAACGGGTATGTGTGGAATCGCTGGGATCATCTACAACAACGGCAACGGGGCGCACCGGCTCGGGCGCGACATGACGAGCATGCTGCAGTCGATGAAGCACCGCGGCCCCGATTCGACCGGGTATGCGCTCTACCACCCCCCGCAGCAGGAGCTGACCGTTCGGATCAATCTGGCCGAGTCCACGGCGCCCCGGGACATCGACTTCGCCGACGACGTGCGTCGCCGACGGCGCGACGTCACGCTTCGGTTGCAGGGTGCCGGGGCCGAGATCCGGAGCACCGAGGATGCCAACGACTACACCTTCAGTGCCACGGTCAGTTACGACGGTGACCTCAAGACGCTGGCCGATCACATCGAGTCAGTGGCTCATACCGAGGTGCTGTCGCTCGGTCACTCGTTGGAGATCATCAAAGACCTGGGAGACGCCCGTACGGTCGCCGCCGCCTACGAGCTCGATGACTATCTCGGCTCGCACGGGATCGGGCACGTGAGGATGGCCACCGAGTCAGACGTCGACATCGCCAACGCCCACCCCTATTGGGCCTATCCGTTCTCCGACGTCGCCGTCGTCCATAACGGTCAGCTGACCAACTACCACCAGTGGCGCCGGCGCCTTGAGTCCCGCGGTCATCGCTTCGCGTCGGAATGTGACTCGGAGATCATCGCCGTGTACCTGGCCGACCGAATGGCCGGCGGCGAGTCACTCGAGGATTCGATGCGGCGCAGCCTCGAGGAGCTCGACGGAGTGTTCACCTACATCTGCGTGTCCGAGGACGCGCTCGGGGTGGCCAAGGACGAGCTGGCGGCCAAACCACTCGTTCTCTACGAGGGCGATGACATGGTTGCCCTGGCCTCCGAAGAGATGGCGATCCGAGCGGTGATCGACCACGAGATTGAAACCTACGATCCCTACGAGAGCACGGTGAAGGTATGGACACGGTGACGTCCGACGGCCAGCGGGACGAGCCACGCTTCGACGCCCGCGGGCTGGTCGAGCTCGACGCGCGTATCCCCAGGGTCTCGGAGATCGACGGCGCCCGGGCCACGTTCGACGCGCGAGAGATGACCACTCGGCGGATCAACCTCGAGCTGCGCTGGCTGCTCTACGAGGAGGGGGTCCGCGAGGTGACGATCCTCAACCCCGGTGCCCGTCACTCGCTTGGGGCCGGACTGCTGATCCGCTGCAAGCTCACCTTCGCCGGCAGCCTGGGCTATTTCGCGCTGGGCATGATCGACGGTCCTGAGGTTCAGATCGCTGGCCGGGTCGGCTGGTCGGCGTGCGAGAACATGATGTCCGGGGTGGTGGTGATCGAGTCCAACGCGGGTTCGTTGACGGGCGCGGCGATTCGCGGCGGTGACCTGGTGGTCAAGGGCCAGGTGGGCGCGCGCACCGGGATCGATCAGAAGGGCGGGACGATCATCGCCCTCGGCGACGCCGGGTCGATGACCGCGTTCATGATGCAGCGCGGGCGCCAGATCCTTTGCGGCAACGTCGGGCCTGGACTGGGGGACTCGATGTACGACGGCGAGATCTACGTCGCCGGCAAGGTCAAGTCACTCGGCGTGGACTGTGTGGAGGGTGAGTTCACCGACGCCGATGCCGAGCTGATCTCGCGCAAGTTCGCCATCCACGGGTTGGGCACGCCGCCCCGGTTCACCAAGTTCGTATGCGGCAAGAAGCTCTACAACTACGACGCGCTTGAGCCCTCCGAGCGCAAGCTCGTCCTTTAACGAGGTGACATCCATGGCCGACGAAAACGCACCCTCGGCGCGCAACCGGCTCGGGCACAGCCGGATCTTCACTCCCGAGGTCATCAACGACATCCACGTCAAGTCCGAGCTTGGTCGCTATCGGATGCGCGGCTTCTCGATGTTCAAGAAGATCCCGCACTGGGACGACCTGATGTTCATGCCCGGAACGCTGACGCGCTTTGTCATCGAGGGCTACCGCGAGAAATGCGTGACCAAGACCGTGCTCGGCGCGCGCTTTGCCGCCAAGCCGATCGAGCTCGATATCCCCGTCTACATCACCGGGATGAGCTTCGGCGCTCTGTCCCTGGAGGCCAAGATGGCGCTCGCCAAGGGCGCCTCGATGGCCGGCACCGCGACGTGCTCGGGCGAAGGGGGCATGATCCCGCCCGAGCGCGAACTGTCGAACAAGTGGTACTACCAGGTAATCC
>JALYTU010000730.1 GCA_030854125.1 Actinomycetota bacterium
TGAAATCCTCGGCCTCCTGGACCGTCTTGTACATCTTCCAGTTGCCCGCGATCAGGGGGATGCGGTCAGCGCGGGTCTCCACCTCTTCAGTCGCGCTCATGCCAGCGCCTCGACCCCGGGCAGCGGTCGGCCCTCGATCAGCTCCAGCGCCGCTCCGCCGCCCGTCGAGAGGTGGGTGACCTCGTCACCGAGCCCGAACCGCTGCAGGGCGGCGACGGAGTCCCCGCCGCCGACCACGGTCACGCCGGGAGCACCGGCGACCGCGCGGGCGACGTGCCGCGTGCCGGCGCTGAACGGCTCGAGCTCGAACGCGCCCATCGGCCCGTTCCAGAACACCGTTCCGGCCGTGAGCACGATCTCTCCGTAGGCGGCGGCGGTGCGCGGACCGATGTCAAGGCCCATCATCCCGTCCGGGACCTCGACCCCGTCCAGGGCGACCGGCTGCGCGTCGGCGCCTAGATGGTCACCGAGAACGAGGTCAGAGGGCAGCGCGAGCGACGCCCGGGCCTCGTGGGAGGAGGCGATCAGATCCCGGGCGAGCGCCACGTCCTCCGTGGCGCACAGCGAGTCGCCGACCGCGTGACCCGCGGCGGCTAGGAACGGGAAGCACATCGCACCGCCGATCAGGATCGTGTCAGCGGCCCGCAGGAAGGACTCGATCACTCCGAGCTTGTCGCTGACCTTGGCGCCGCCGAGCACGGCCACCATCGGCCGCGACGGGCTGCGCAGAAGCTCGTTGAGGACACGGACCTCGCGCTCGAGCAGCAGGCCGGCCGCGTGCTCGGGCATCCGGCGCGCGACCCCCTCGGTCGATGCGTGGGCCCGGTGGGCGGCTCCGAAGGCATCGTCGACGTAGACGTCGGCGAGCGCAGCGAGCGCCTCGGCGAGGGCGTCATCGTTAGTGGTCTCCCCCGCCTCGAAACGGATGTTCTCCAGCAACAGCACCTGCCCGGGCTCAAGGCCGGCGGCCAGCGCCGCCACGTCTGGTCCCACCCCCGCTGGCGCGAGCGTCACCTCGGTCTTCAGCAGCTCCGACAGTCGCGTCGCCACCGGCCGCAGCGAGAGCGCCGGGTCCACCCCCGAGGGGCGGCCGAGATGGGAGACGAGCACCAGCGCAGCCCCGTGCTCGCGCAGCCACCGCAGCGTCGGCAGCGCCGCCCGGATCCGGGTGTCGTCGGCGACCCCGCCGTCGGCGAGCGGGACGTTGAAGTCGACCCGGACGAGCGCCCGCCTGCCCTCCAGCGCACCGAGATCCGCGAGCGTTCTCACAACAGCTGCTGCACGAGATCAGAGATGCGGTTGGAGTAGCCCCACTCGTTGTCGTACCAGGCAACGACCTTGACCATGGTGCCGTCCATCACCGCCGTCAACTGGGAGTCCACGATCGACGAGGCGGGGTTCTTGACGATGTCCGAAGAGACGATCGGATCCTCGGTGTAGAGCATCAGCCCGTGCAGCGGACCGCTGTCGGCAGCCGCACTCAGCGCCGCGTTGACCTCCTCGACGCTCGTCTCTCGGTTGGCCTCGATCGTGAGATCGACGACGCTGCCCGTGGGCACTGGGGCACGCACCGCGAAGCCGTGCAGCTTGCCGTTGAGCTCGGGGATGACCGCCCCGATCGCCTTGGCCGCGCCCGTGGAGGCGGGAATCAGGTTGACCGCGGCTGCGCGAGCCCGGCGCAGGTCCTTGTGGGGCATGTCCTGCAGGCGCTGGTCGGCGGTGTAGGCGTGGATCGTGGTCATCAGGCCGTGTTTGATGCCGACGGTGTCGTGCAGGATCTTGGCCACCGGGGCCAGACAGTTGGTCGTGCAGGAGGCATTGGAGATGACCTGATGGTTGTTGCGATCGTAGGCGTCGGGGAAGTTGACGCCGAGCACGACGGTCGTGTCGGGGTCGGTCGCCGGAGCGGAGATTACGACCTTCTTGGCTCCCGCGTCCAGGTGCTTGGAGGCGTTCTCCCGATCGGTGAACAGACCGGTGGACTCGATCACCACATCGGCGCCGAGCTCGCCCCACGGCAGCGCGCCCGGGTCGCGCTCGGCCAGGACCCTGATCTCCCGGCCGTCGACCTTCAGGCCGCTGTCGGTGGCCTCGACCTTGCCCGGGAAAGGACCGTAGGTCGAGTCGTACTTGAGCAGATGGGCGATCGTCTTGGGGTCGACGAGGTCGTTGAGCGCCAGCCACTCGATGTCGGCCCCCCGCTCGTAGGCGGCCCGGAACACGTTCCGTCCAATCCTTCCGAAGCCGTTGATACCGACACGTACAGCCATGCGTGCACCCTCCAGAGA
>JALYTU010000111.1 GCA_030854125.1 Actinomycetota bacterium
CGTTAGGGCCGAGCGAAGCGAGCCGCGAAGCGGCGCCCTTGACGGCCGGGGAGCGGAGGCTATGGGCGGCTGGTGGGCCGCAGGCCGATCACGGGTAGCTGGGTGACGAGTCGCTGGCGTGCGACTTGGGTGCCGTCGTAGGGCCAGCCGACCAGCCAGCTGAGAAGGCGTCGGATGATGGGGGCGATGAGGCGGTTGCGGTGTTCATATCGGGCGAGGACCGCAGCGGCCTCTGTCGTGTTGAGCTGGCGATGGGTCGGTGTGAATCGCTCATGTGAGATCGCGACTTCGATCGCGTCGTGGGCGAGGAGGTTGCGATACCACTGCGCTTGGGAGCCGAGGCCGGCGATCACGAACACCTCTCGTGTTTTGGGGTCCTCGCCGATGACTTCGAGCATCGTCTGGTAGCGCTGACCGGATCGGCGGCCGAGGTGTGTGAGACGCAGGAAGCGGCGTCCGAGTAGCCAGCCTGCTCTGCGGTCGTAGAGGTGAGCTGGAGCGCGGAGCAGGCTGATGAGGATCGGTCGGGGTTTGCGGCTAGTCATCGGCCGACTTGGTCGCTGGCGAGCGGTGGGCTGTCGGGTGGCGCCGTTATCGAGGCGGGTTCGGTGCCTTGGCCGTCCGGCGTGCCGTATCGGGCGAGGTAGGCGCGCAGGACGCGGCGATGCGTGATCCATCCGATCAGCTGGTCGTGCTCGTCGGTGACCGGCAGCCCTTCGTCGTCGGTGCCTCCGAGCGCGCGGACAGCGTCCTCGAGGGAGTCCGAGGCGAGTAGCCGTGGGACTTGGCGGGCCAGTCCGGCGCCGTTGGGCGTGTTGTCGGGGTTGTGGTCGATCGCGCGTTCGACGTCGACGGCGGCGATGATGCCGAGCAGCGCGCCGTCGGTGGCCACGACGGGTAGGGAGTCGGTTCTCTCGGCGGCGAACCGCTTGACGATGGCGTGCAGCGGCTGGTCGGGCTTGAGCGGTTTCGGGGTTCGGCCCATCGCTTCCGAGACAGCGATCTGAGCCATCCGGCTCGGCGTTGGGGCGTCGATGTCGATTCCGCGGCGGCGGAGTTTCAGCGTGTAGATGGTGTCTTTGGTGATCGCATTGCTGAGCGCGGTGGCGACGACGATCGCGCACATCAGCGGCAGGATGATGCGGTAGTTGCCGGTGAGCTCGAAGATGATGATCAGGCCGGTGATCGGCGCCCGCGCGGTGGCGGCGAAGACAGCTCCCATCCCGACCAGTCCGTAGGCGCCGGCGGCGGCCGCGAGGTGGGGTAGGAGGTGGTGCGCGACGGTGCCGTAGGCGGTTCCGAGCATCGCGCCCATGAACAGCGAGGGCGCGAACACGCCGCCCGAGCCGCCGATCCACATCGTCAGGCTGGTCGCGAGGATCTTCGCGGCCAGCAGACCGAGCAGGACGAGGATCACGTAGTGCCCGCCGACGGCCGCCTGCAGCACCGGGTAGCCGACGCCATACATCTGCGGGACCGCGAGCAGCAGCACCCCGAGCAGGATCCCGCCAAGGCCGGGTCGCAGCCATGCCGGGCCTCGCCAGAGGCGGTCAGCGAGCTCCTCGCCAGCGTAGAGGACTCGGATGAACGTCAAGCCGACGCCGACGGCGAGGACGCCCAGGCCGGCGTAGAGCACGAGCTCGAGCGGCGAGCTGAAGGTGAATCCGGGCAGCGTCAGAAAGGGGTGCGACCCGAAGGCAGCGCGTCCGATCGCGTCGGCGGTGACCGAGCTGATCACGACGTAGCCGAAGGACTCGGTGTCGAAGTTGCGCAGGATCAGCTCCAGCGCGAAGAAAACGCCGGCGATCGGCGCGTTGAACGTGGCCGAGATCCCGGCCGCGGCGCCGCAGGCGACGAGCAGCCGCAGCTGCGACTCGGTCACCCGAGCGAGCTGGCCGATCACCGACCCGAGCGCCGAGCCGATCTGCACGATCGGTCCCTCGCGACCGACCGAGCCGCCCGACCCGATGCAGAGCGCAGAAGCGAGCGACTTCACGACCGGCACCTGCGGACGCATCCGGCCGCCGAGGCGGTTGACGGCGAGCATCACCTCCGGCACCCCGTGACCGCGCGCCTCGGGGGCGAACCGCGCGACCAGCGGACCGTAGATTAATCCGCCGACCACCGGTGCCAGCACCACGAACCACACCCCGAGACCGGGAAGCTGCGGATTGCCCGCGTGACCTACGGCGCTGTAGTCGCGGTGCCCGGTGAACGCGTAAGTGAAGCCGAGAATCATGTAACGAAACGCGACCGCGCCCAACCCGGCGCCGGCGCCGATCACCAACGACAGGGCGAGCATCCCGCCCGATCCGCGCGCCACACCTCGCGACAACAACTCCCGGACGCGTTCTGTGCCAAACCGCGACGCGGCCGTAGAGCCGTCTGCGCGGGTCGCGCCGGGGTCGTGCGCCGCAGGCCACTGCGTCTCGGGGGAAACGCGACCGTTGCCGCCGGCAGGGCTCGGCTCGCGCGGGGGTTGGGTTGGGTCGCTGGCGTTCATCCGGCAGCGATCCCCGCGAGCATCACGTCGATCGCGCGGCGGATGTTGGTCCAGCGGAAGGCGCCGGGGTCAAGCGCGCCGTGGAGCATCAGTCCGTCGGTGAGCGCGAGCAGGATCGAGGCCAGCGCATTAGCGGGAATCGCGGCCAGCTCTCCGGAGGCGATCGCCTCCTCAATCCAGCCTCGCACCAGCTCCCGGCGCCGCTGCGTTGCGAGGGCGAGCCGTTCGCGGACCGCCGCCTCGGTCAGCAGGTCTGCCCACAGGTCGGCGCGGACCTGCACGCGGGCCGGGTCCTCGCCGCGGGCGAGCATCGCCTGAGCGAAACGACGAACCCGCTGCACCCCCGACGAATTCGTGCTCGTGATCACCTCAAGCTCTAAGTCCAGCCCCGCGGAGTCGTCCTCGAGCAGCGCAAGCAGCAAATCCTGCTTGTGGTCAAAGTAGCCGTAGAACGCGCCCTTGCTCACCCCCGCCTCAGCGCACACGTCATCGACCGTGAGGTCCGCAAAGCCCTGCACGGCCGCGCAGCGCCACGCCGCGTCGATCAACAGCCGTCGGCGCTCGGTACGAGTCTCGGGACGAAGCTTGGGCATAGCAAGGTAGGGCGGTAATGGACAACATAGAAACCGACCCGTCAGTCTGTATGGACTATAACCACTCGACTGCTGCCGGTCGGCCAAGGCGCACCCCTCTCTCATTCAAGCCGCTCTCACATACGGTCGTTTCTGAGAAAGCTGAGCGACGCGCGTCGGTCGCCAACCAATCGCCCTACACGAGGCGCTCACGACAAACGCGGTCGACCGGCACCCCGGGATGCGGTTATCGCCGAAGGCGGGGCCCCAAGGCGCGCCTCCGCTTGCACCCTCGCGCCTAGGCAGACCTCGCGCCCAGTTGGGGATTTGGCGAGGAGGGCCGAGTGACAATTGTGGCTGAGACCCGCTCTGGTGACCGCGCGGGCCTCGGTTCTTATGTCGGTGGGGCGGTCCGCCGGCCATAGACAGTTGGGCTCACTTGTTCCGGGCTCCGGTTTGGACGTCGCCGGCGGGCGTATGGGTGATGAATCCCCCATAGTTGGCGCACGGCGGGGTGAGCGGCAGTGGCGAGCGGCGAGCGAGCCGGTCGACGACGCGCGAGGCGAGGTAGACCGTCCAGTCCGGGTCGCCGATCGTCTGCTCCGCCATGAGTGCGGCCGTCCGCGGGTTGAAGATCAGCTCATGGTTGCGCGACGCGACGCCGAGGCCGCCTCGGCCAAGATGGTCGCGGACTGTTCCGAGCAGCCGGACCCCCGGGATCAGTGCGGCCGCTCGGTAGAGCGCCGCGCGCAGTGCAGGCCGCGCGTCGGTCTCTCGGAGGAAGTCGCCGACGTGGACGAAGTCCTCGCTGGCGGACCGAGGCCCCCCGTCCGCGCGCCGCATCTGCACAAGCAGCTTGCGCGGATCGGTCGACAGCGCGTTGACGTTGTTGTTAGGGCCGATCGAGAAGCAGTGCGGCGCGAACCATAGGTTGCTCGTACCAGGCTGTGAGATCGCCCCCGTGGGCATCGCGTTACAAAGGCGCCGGTCGGCCGTCGATGTGAACGTTGCCGTCCTGGCACTTTCGCGCAGCAGGCCTGACCCGTCCGCGCCGATCCAGACCTGTCGACGCTCGGGCGCGTGCGTGACGCACTCGTTGCCGGCGACGACCGCGTCGGTCTCTTGGTTGCTGGTCGACGCAACGTACAGATACTGGTCGCGGTGCGGCACCAGCGACGGTCCGCTTGCGGCGACCTGCGCCAGGCGGTTTAACGTTGCCGCCAGCGCCGAGGACGCCGACGGCCCACCACCCGAGCCAAATGGCCACACGACGAGCACCGCGATCGCCAGCGCGGCGGTCACGAGAACGCCACGCAATCGCCAGGCAGGGGCCGTGTGGTTGCGCCGCTGAGGGCTCGAGGCGAGCGCCGCTGCCGCGATCTCCCGGGTCAGCGCTGTCCGGGCGATCGTGATTTTGTCGTCGCTGGCGTCTGGCTCATCGGCCCGGAAACGGCGAACCAAATCGAGTTCGTCGGTCATTTCGGGTCCTCCTCGGATTGGACGGACGGTTCAAGCCGTCGCCGCAGGTGGCTGCGGGCGCGGGACATCCGCGAGCGGACTGTCCCGACCGGGATCGCCAGCGCCAAGGCGATCTCCTCGTAGGAAAGCTCGCCCCAGGCGAACAACAGCAGAACGTCCCGCTGATCAGGGTCCAACTCGGCGAGCGCCGCCCCGACCTGGTGGTCGAGCAGGTCATCGGCGAGTTCGGCGGCTGGTGGCACCGGTTGCACTTTCATCCGGTCGACAGCTTCAAGCGATCGCCGCTCCGCCCGACGCTCGTTCATCAGCAGATTGGTGGCTATCCCGAGCAGCCACGGGCGGGCGTCGGTCGCGTCGGTACGGAACGTCGTGCGCCGGCTGAACGCGACCGTGAACGTCTGCGAGGCGAGGTCGTCGGCGCGGTCACGGCCGACCCGTCGAGCGAGATACCGGCGGACCACGTTGAAGTGCCGGTCGAACACGTTGTGAAACGCGTCAGCTGTCGTGTGCGACCGGGCGATCAGCTCGCCGTCGGTCAGAGAGCGGGCATGCGACGTGCGTACAGTCATCACATCTTGATTGTCGATCCCAGGTGATTTAGTTCCCGACCGCCAAACTGGCAGTACTTGCCGCTTGAGTGTGCTGGTGCCGACCGCCGCCCCGCGACGCCGTGACGAGCACCTCGCACCCGAGACCGCTGGAACCGGCAATACGATCCGGCACAGAGCCGACGGATCAACATCTCCGTGCTCTTTTGCCAGGACGAGCGCTCAACGCGGGCGGCGAGCCCCCCACACTGCGCGGATACGAGGTCGCGGCGACGGCCACGCGCCGGCATCGCGGTCAGCATGGGCGCTGGCTTGCTGGAGGCCAACCGCACCGGCGGGACCGTCAAGCGGGTCGGCCACGCCTGCTCGCCGAGGTCGAATATGCGCTTGCCCATCACGCTCGCGCCGGAGCGCTCGAACCTCTCTCACACGATGTCGTTCTTGCGCCCTCTTCGCCGCCCTTTGAACCGCGCGGTCGCGGGAACCCATGGGCCGGTTGTGTCTCGGGCGGCGCCCTGTCACCCGAGCACTGGGCTGAGTCACCCGGTTCGAGATGAGGCGACGACCGCGGCGAGCTCGCGTACGCCTGCGGCCATGGCGGCCTCCGTGACCTGCGCGTACCCGATGAGCAGTACGGGGTCGCGGGAGAACGCTCCGGGGGTGTAGTCGCTGAGCGTGCTGAGCTCGACGCGGCGCGCGCGTGCCGCTTCGCGCAAAGCCGGTTCATTAAAGGCGCCGCGGAGTCGGACGGTCACGTGCAGACCCGCCGCGATGCCCTGGACCTGGGCATCGGGAATCGCGTCGGCGAGCGCGTCGATGAGCAGGTCACGCCGCGCGCGGTAGCGCAGGCGCATCCGACGCAGGTGCCGGTCGAGCTCGCCGCGCGCGATGAAGTCGGCGAGGGCATGTTGCTCGATGCGGGCGCTGCCTTGGTCGGCGAGGGCCTTCTCCTCGGCGACCGCGTCCAACAGCCGCCCTGGGACGACGAGCCAGCCCATGCGCAGCGCCGGCGCGAGCGTCTTGCTCGTCGAGCCCGCGTAGACGACGCAGTCAGGAACGAGGCCCTGGAACGCCTTGACTGCGGCGCGGTCGTACCGGTACTCGGCGTCGTAGTCATCCTCGATGGCGAACGCGTCGGTGCGCCGAAGCCAGTCGACCAGGGCGGTACGGCGCTCGGGCGCGAGCACCACGCCGGTCGGATGCTGGTGCGCGGGCGTGACCACGACCGCGTCGACACCGGCCGCATCGAGTGCGTCGACGCGCAGGCCGAACGCGTCGACGGGCACGGGTACCGGCTCGAGGCCTGCCCGGTGTGCGATCGGGCCCTGCTCCGGCGCGCTGGGGTCCTCGAGCGCGATGCGCCGCGCACCGCTGACGGCAAGCGCACGGCAGGCAAGGCCGAGACCCTGGATG
Source organism: Actinomycetota bacterium (assembly GCA_030854125.1). Lineage (GTDB taxonomy): Bacteria > Actinomycetota > Thermoleophilia > Solirubrobacterales > Solirubrobacteraceae > Palsa-465. Next base: position 6,516 of record JALYTU010000111.1, read on the forward strand.
TAGCCGCTCGTGACGACGACGTTCCCCGGAGCGCCAACGACGCCGCGGACCCGTCCGAGGTACTCGGCGAGCGTCGTGCGCAGCGGCTCGACACCGCACGGGTTGCCGTAGACGAGCTCGGCGTCGGCGATCGAAGCCACGGCGGTCCTCAGCGACCGGCTCCAGGCCTGCCGCGGGAACGCCGAGACGTCCGGGCGGCTGGGCCGGAAGTCGAACCGGGGGAGCACCTCGGGCGGCAGCTCCGGGCCGGCGTGCCGCTCCTGATCAGTCGCGATCGCGCCGTCGGCGACCTGCGGGTGCGCCCCCTGGCGAAGGACGACGTAGCCCTCGGCGGCGAGTTGCGCGTACGCGTCGACGGTCACACGCCGAGACACCGAGAGCTGGCGGGCGAGGTCGCGCGTCGACGGGATCCGCGTGCCGGCCCGCAGCTGCCCGTCGCGAACCGCGCGCCGGAAGTGCGCCTCGATCTGCGCGCCGAGCGTCGTCGGCGCATCGCGGTCGATCGCGATGACGAGGTCGATCGGCCGGCTCGCCTCCTGCCGTCCCGTCACCCGGACCGTCCGACCGGTCTCATCTTTGAGGCCATTCCTGGATCTTCTCACGTGTCCAGCGGTCCGGCACACTGCTGCCCATGTCGACCGTCACCTCCTCCCCCGCCGCGCTGCGGCTATTCGGCATCTCGATCGCCGCCCGGCTGCCGCTAGCGATGCTCACCATCGGCGTCCTCGTCCACGTCCAAGGCCACACCGGCTCCTTCGCGAGGGCCGGCATTGCCGCCGGCACGCTCGCCATCACCCAAGGCGTCGGTGGTCCGTGGCTGGGTCGGCTCGCCGACCGGCACGGGCAGACGGCGATGCTCACCGGCAGCGCGATCGTCTGCGGCGCGAGCCTGGCCGGCCTCGCAGCGCTCCCTTCCGACGAACCCGCAAGCGCCGTGCTCGTACTCGCGGCGGTCGCCGGGTTCGCGACGCCGCCGGTTCCCGCGTGCATGCTGCTCGGCCTATGGGGCGCCGGCGGCTTCGCGGGCGGCCTGGTGATCGCTTGGGC
>JALYTU010000112.1 GCA_030854125.1 Actinomycetota bacterium
CGGCGAGCGGCTGATGGGCTTCGGCCATCGCGTCTACCGCGCCGAGGATCCCCGAGCCCGGGTGCTGCGCCGCACCGCCCACGAGATCGACGCCCCGCGCGTCGAGGTCGCCGAGGCGCTGGAGACCGCGGCCCTCGCCGAGCTCAAGGCCCGTCGCCCCGATCGTGTGCTGGCCACCAACGTCGAGTTCTGGTCCGCGGTCGTGCTCGATTTCGCGAATATCCCGCCGGAGATGTTCACGCCGATGTTCACCTGCGCGCGCACGGCCGGCTGGTCGGCCCACATCATGGAGCAGAAGCGCGAGGGCAAGCTGATCCGCCCGACCGCCAAGTACGTCGGACCGGCGCCGCGCAAGCTCGCCGAAGTGCAGGGCTAGCGAGCCGAGCAGCTGCGGTGGTCACCGGAATCGGCCGGCGCCGGTTCAGCCCCGATAGGGGCCATTGACGTACTGCGCGACCATCCGGCCGGCGCAGAACATCGGGCCGAGCGTGCGCAGTGAGGCACGAACGCGCGCGATCCAGGCAGGCGGGATCCCGGTCTCGTCACGGTCGTAGAAGGCCGGCACGACCTCGTGCTCGAGCAGATGGTGCAGCGCGGCGCCATCGCGCTCGTCCTGGGCGTAGTGGTTTGAGTCCACCTCACCGTCGATCGCCCAGCCGTTCTCGCCGTCATAGCCCTCAGCCCACCATCCGTCGAGCACACTGAGCTGCAGGCCCCCGTTGAACACCGACTTCATCCCGCTGGTCCCGCTCGCCTCCAGCGGCGGACGGGGAACGTTGAGCCACACGTCGCAGCCCCGGACCAGCCACGCCGCCGACGAGAGGTCATAGTCGTCCAGGAACACGACGCGCTCGGCCACGACTCGCGCCGCTTTGAGGCCGAACAGGCTCTGCAGGACCCGCTTGGCCTCCTCGTCACGGGGGTGGGCCTTGCCCGCCAGCACCACCTGGACGGGGCGATCGCCGCCGAGCAGGGCGAGCGTGCACTCCGGATCGCGGGTGAGCAGGTCCAGCCGCTTGTAGGTGGCCACGCGGCGGGCGAAGCCGATCGTCAGGACCTCGGGATCAAAGCCGCGTGCGGCCGCGTCCACGTAGTCGCGCAGGTCCCCGCGGATCAGGCGATCACCGACACTGCGCCGGCCGACATAGCCGACCAGCGCCGCCCGCTGCCGCGCCCGCGCCCCCCACAGCTCCGCGGCCGGGATGGCATCGACCGGCGCCCACGTCGTGGGATCCTCGGCGCGGTCGATCCAACCCGTGCCCAGGTGGCGATCCAGCAGCGCGCGCATCGGGGTGCCGATCCAAGTGGGGACGTGGACACCGTTGGTGACGTGCCCGATCGGCACCGGCACGGACTCGGCGCGGTCCGGCCACAGCCAGTGCCACATGTCACGGGCGACCTCGCCGTGGCGGCGGCTGACCCCGTTGGCGGCCCGGCTCATCCGCAAGGCCGCCTGGGTGACCCCGAAGGGCGCCCACGGATCCTCCACCTGGTCCCGGCCGAGCGCGACGAGCTCGTCGGCGGTGGTGCCGAGCTGCACCGCGAGACGGCCAACCACCGACCGGACCTGATCCGGCGGGTAGGTGTCGTTGCCGGCGGGCACCGGCGTGTGGGTGGTGAACACCGTGCGCGAGCGCGCCCGTCCCAGCGCCTCGTGCAGCGTCGCGCCGCTGCCGTCGCGGGCGAGCTCGAGCGGGGCCAGCGCGGCGTGGCCCTCGTTGAGGTGGATCACGCCGGGTTCCAAGCCCATCGCCCGCAGCGCACGGATCCCTCCGACGCCGAGCAGCGCGTACTGGGCCAGGCGCGTCTGGCCGTCGCCGTCATACAGGCGCCCGGTGATCCAGCGCTCCAGCGGCGCGTTCTCCGGCGTGTCGGTGTCGAGTAGGAAGAGCGGCACGCGGCCGACGTCCACCCGCCAGATCTGGGCGATCACCTCGGCCTCGCCGATCGGGACCCCAACCGTGAGCGGGTCGCCGGCCGCGGTGCGCACCAGCGCGGCGGGCAGGCGATCGGGGTCGGTCTCGACCCAGTACTCGTGCTGCCATCCGGAGGCATCGACGCGCTGGCGGAAGTAGCCCTTGCGGTACATCAACCCGACGGCGACCATCGGCAGCGCGCGGTCCGAGGACTCCTTGAGGATGTCGCCGGCCAACGCCCCCAAACCGCCGGAGTAGACCGGCAGCGAGACGTGAACGCCGTACTCCGAGCACAGGAACGCGATCGGGGAGGCGGCGTCAAACGGCGTGTCGGCGGCGGGGCGAGCGAGGTCGGCGGTCAGCTGTGCCTCGAGCCCGGAGGCGCGCCGGACGAGATCTGCGTCCTGGGCGGCGCGCCGCAGCGTGGCGGCGTGGCATTCCTGCAGCAGACGCACCGGGTTCTGCAGGCACAACGCGAAGCGGTCGGCGTCCAGGGACGCAAACAGCTCGGGCGCTCCGGGCAACCAGGACCACCGGTAGTTGAAGGCCAGCCGGGCGAGCGGCGCCAGCGGCTCGGGCAGGCGCGCGGCGAGATCCTCCGCGGCACGGCGGAGGTCGGCGCTGCCGTCGCGAGCCACGGGGGCTCCGGAACCGGACGGGGTGACGGCATCCACTGACCGGCGATTATCCGGCAACCGGCCCTCGCGTGTCGACCAGAGCCACTAGCCTCGCCGCGGATGAGCCCGGCGGCCGAGCCCGAACTTCGCAAACCACGGCTCGGGGTGCTCGCGTTCGGGGACTCGATCACCAACGCCGGGGGCGAGCTGCAGTGGGGCGTGGCGCTGCACTCGTGGGCGCTGTGGACCGCGCGCGGGCTGGGTCTGCCCTACACCGGGTTCGCCGTCGACGGAGCCCGCGTCGGTGATCTGGTCACCGAGCAGCTCGCGGCGTTCGCGGCCCGCTCAGCCGACCCGAACGCGCGCTACGACGTCGGCTGTCTGTACATCGGCGTCAACGACGTCCAGGCGCCGGATTGGGACCCCGTCGGGTTCGAGGCTGGGTTCGGCACCGCTCTGGCGTTTCTCAGCGCGCGCTGTGAACGCACGCTGGCGCTGACCCTCGCGACCGGGCTCGGGGTGCCTCCTGCCACGGCCGCGGCTCGCGCGGCCAACGCGGTGATCGGGCGCCAAGCGTCCGCCCACGGCGCGCTGGTCGTGAGCCTGGACAGCTTCGGGGCACGCAACCAGGTGATGCCCGACCGGGTGCACCCAACGGCATTCGGGCAGATCGCGATCGCCGAGCGGGCGCTGGCGGTGCTCGCCGCCGACGGATTGCCCACGCGGGTCGCGCCCGCGTCGCTGCTCGACTACGAGGTCACCTGGCTCGGGCGCCTGCGTCACGATCTCACCTACCTGTATCGCTCGGCCAAGGCGCAGGCACGCGCAGGGCTCGAGCGCGTGGGCAACCGCTGACGCGGTCACGACGGCAGACGGCCCGCCTCGTCGGTGACCGCCCGTAGGCGCCGCGCGAGCGCCGGCGTCAGGGCGCCGCGCTGCATCTGCCAGCGCCAGCTGCCCCCGGCACTGGCGGGATCGTTCATCCGCGCCTCGCTACCGAGGCCGAGGACGTCCTGAGCTTGGATCATCGCCAGTACCGCCGGCGAGGATTGCGCCATCCGGATCAGCCCCCACCACGACCGCCGTTCAGCGAAGCCCAGACGCGTCAACTCGGAGTTCACGAACCCGCGGCGATCGACCGGCAGCGACTCCAGCCAGCCGCGAGCGGTGTCAGAGTCATGCGTGCCGGTGTAGACCACGCGGTGGGCGACATGGTTGGCCAGCCGGTGGGGGCTGGTGAGATCGTCGGGGTCAAAGCCGAACTGGATCACGAGCATTCCGGGCAGCCCGACCGATTCACGCAGCCGCTCGACGGCCGGCGTGATCACCCCGAGATCCTCGGCCACGAGCGGGAGATCGGTACCGAGCTCGCGCTCGATGGCGTCAAACAGCGCTCGGCCGGGGCCGCGCGTCCACTTGCCCCCGATCGCGTTGCGCGCGCCCGCCGGGACCGCCCAATAGGCGACGAGACCACGGAAGTGGTCGATCCGGGCGAGGTCGAACAGCTCCAGGGTGCGCTGCACACGCTGCACCCACCAGCGGTAGCCGCGGCGCTGCAGGGCCGGCCAGTCATACAGCGGGTTGCCCCACAGCTGGCCCTCGGTCGCGTAGCCGTCGGGCGGGGCACCGGCCACCGCGTCGTCGCGAAACAGCTCCGGATGAGCGCGATGGTCGGCGCTGCCCGGCGAGACGTAGATCGCCACGTCGCCCATGATCCTCACCCCGCGCGCGGCGCCGTAGGCGCGCAGGACACTCCATTCGCGCTCGAAACGGACCTGATCTGCGACCGCGCCACGGGCCGAGAACCGCTCCCAGTCGGCGATCCAGGTGCGCTGGCGCTCGCGAAAATCCGCGATCTCGGCCGAGGACACCGCTGCCCGCGGTTCGCCGAGCAGGCCACGCCAGGCCGCGAAGGCGGAGCTTGATTTGTAAGGGGAGTGGTGGCGATCCGGCGGCCCGAGGGGCAGGACCTGCCACCAGCTCTGGCCGGCGGCGGCCAGCCAGTCGACAAACCGGAAGGCCTCGCGCCCCAACGTTCCGCCCGGCAGCGAGGTGATGTGGAGCTGGACGCCGCTGGCGCGTGGAAGGTTGCTCACGCCCTGGTGTTTACCGCAGCGGGGCGGGCGGCTACCTTCAGTCACGTGAGCGCGACGAGTGATTCGCCAACCGCCCGGTCTGAGGACCGCGATCCCCGCCGGCAGGCGCCGCGCCGGATCGTGATCCAGTACCCGGCGCCGACCGTCGACGATGGCCGCTATCCGGTCAAGCGCTGCGTCGGGGACACCGTCCGGGTTCAGGCCGACGTGTTCCGCGACGGGCACGAGCTGATTCGCGCCGTGGTTGGCTACCGGGGACCCGGCGACACCGAGTGGAACGAGTCCGAGCTGGAGCGCATCGACGCGCACCTCGGGGGCGTGCGCTGGGCGGGGCGGTTTCAGATCGACCGCCCGGGGCGCTGGCAGTACACGATCGAGGCCTGGACCGACGTGTTCGGCACCTGGCGCGACGAGCTGCGGCGCAAGGTCGCAGCCGCGACCGACGACTTGAGCGGTGAGCTGTCGGAGGGGGTCGTGATGCTCGGCGAAGCGCTCGACCAGGCGAGCACCCGTGAGGCGCGTCAGCTGATCGAGCACGCCCGCGCCCAGTTGCAGGATCCGGACGTTCCCGCCAGCGCCAAACACGACGTCGCGCTCGGCGAGGAGCTGCTCGCCGTGGTGCTGCGCGATCAGCGCCACGAGGGCCGGGTCCGGCTCGATACCCCCCAGACGATCGAGGCCGACCGTTTGCGCGCCCGGTTCGGCGCCTGGTATGAGCTTTTCCCGCGCTCCTGGGGCGGCCTGCAGGCGGTGCAGGCACAGCTCCCGAGGCTGGCCGAGCTCGGATTCGACGTGCTCTACATGCCGCCGATCCACCCGATCGGGCTGACCAACCGCAAGGGGCCCAACAACACGCTCGTCGCGGGACCGAGCGACCCCGGCTCGCCGTACGCGATCGGTGACGCCTCCGGCGGCCATGCTGCCGTGCACGCCGAGCTCGGCACCGAGGCCGACGTCAGGTCACTGTGCGCCGCCGCGGCGCAGCGCGGGATCGACGTCGCGCTGGATCTGGCGATCAACTGCTCGGCCGACCATCCCTGGCTGACCGAGCACCCGGAGTGGTTTCATCGCCGGCCCGACGGCACGTTGAAGTACGCCGAGAACCCACCCAAGCGCTACCAGGACATCTACAACGTCAACTGGGACTCGCCGGACTGGCGCGGACTGTGGGACGCGCTGCTCGAGGTGGTGCTGCACTGGGTCGACTGCGGGATCACGGTGTTCCGCGTCGATAACCCCCACACCAAGCCGTTCGCGTTCTGGGCCTGGCTGATCGAGGAGGTCCACGGCCGCAATCGCGACGTCATCTTCCTCGCCGAGGCGTTCACCAAGCGGGCCGTGATGCGCCACCTCGGCAAGCTCGGCTTCTCGCAGTCCTACACCTACTTCACCTGGAAGAACGCCCGCTGGGAGCTGATCGAGTACGTCTCGGAGCTGGCCTATTCCGGCGAGCAGGAGTACTTCCGGCCCAACTTCTTCACCAACACCCCCGACATCCTGCACGAGTACCTCCAGCACGGAGGTCGCCCGGCGTTCGAGGCCCGGCTCGTGCTCGCGTCCACGCTGAGCCCCAGTTACGGCATCTACTCGGGCTATGAGCACTACGAGAACCTGGCCGTCCGCGCGGGCTCGGAGGAGTACCTGGACTCCGAGAAGTACCAGCTCAGGCAGCGCTCGTTCGACGGCCCGATGCTGGGAATGATCGCCCGCCTGAACGCCGTCCGCCGCGAGCACCCGGCGCTGCAGGAGCTGTCCAACGTCACCTTTCTGGAGACCGCCAACGAGACGCTGATCGCCTACGCCAAGCAGTCGGGCCCCGATACCGTGATCTGCGTAGTCAACATCGACCCCCATCAACCTCAGCAAGGGATGGCCGTGATCCCGGCCAGCCTCGGCCTGCCGCCGAGCTTCACCGTCCACGACGTGCTCACCGGTGAGCGCTACCAGTGGCGCATCGGTGGCAACTTCGTCGGCCTGGCGCCGTATGACCGCCAGGCGCACGTGCTCGAGGTCGAACGCTGATGCCCGCCGTTCCGGCGACGAGCGTCGAGCTCACCGAGAGCCTCGACCTATCGGCGCTGGCCGCCTGGCTGGCGGGCCAGCGGTGGTACGCCACCAAGTCACAGGCGATCGCGGCGATCGAGGTGCAGGACGCGGTCACCCTCGCCGCCGATCCCGCGCTCGTGCTCGCGCTCGTCCGGGTGCGGCTGGCCGATGGGCGCGACGAGCGCTACCAGCTGGTCCTCAGCTTCGCGGAGGCTGATGCCGTGACTCGTCACGACGTCCCGGTCGTGCAGCGTACCGCGACCGCGACCGTGCTCGACGCCCTCGCCGACCCGGACCGGGCCCGCCCGCTGCTGACCGCGATCGATGCCGAGACCGCGCTGGACGGCGACCGCGGCAGCTTCTCCTTTCACCGCGGCGACTACACCGGCCCGCTGGACACTGCCGGCCCGGTGCGGCCGATGGGAGTCGAGCAGTCAAACAGCTCGATCGTATTCTCCGACACCGTGCTGAAGGTGTTCCGGCGGCTGGAGCCGGGGGTCAATCCCGAACTCGAGGTCCTGCGTTTTCTGACCCGTCGCGGCTACCCGAACATCGCGCCACTGCGCGGCTGGTGTGACTACCAGGGCCCGGGGAATCGCGCGACGCTCGCGGTCGCGCAGCAGTTCTTCGCCACCGCCCGCGGCGGCTGGGAGATGGCGCTTGAGCGGATCGGCTCCGATCCCGAGGGCCTGCTGACCGAGCTGGCCGAGCTCGGCCGCGCCACCGCCGAGCTGCACAACGCGCTCGCCTCCGATCCCGGCGATCCCGACTTCGCCCCTGCGCAGCCCGACGCGGGCGCCCTGACCGCCGCGATCGCCGAGATCGACGCCGACGTGCAGCGCGTGTTCGCGCGACTGCCCGAGGACGAG
>JALYTU010000731.1 GCA_030854125.1 Actinomycetota bacterium
GCACCGGCCTGCCGGCCGGTCAGACGGGCACGCGGATCGTCGCTGCCGCATCGCCGGCGTTGCTGACGCCGGCGCCGCTGGGCTCCACCTGCGCCCAGGGCTCGGTCGTCGAGGGCATCATCGACGCCCGCGGCTGTTTCGTGCAAGCGAAGTCGCCGAGCGCGCTCCCGGCGGCGACGGCTGCGGTTGTTGCGAGGTACTACAAGGACCCTGTGATCCCGTCCGGCACCATCGCGGTCTGCAAGGCCGAGCTGGCCAAGACGGGAAAGACCACGGTCTGTGATTCGCTCAAGAAGTCCTATAAGGCGCAGCCGATTTACGTCTCCAGCCAGACCGTGCACCTCAACGGGCTGAGGATCACCCCGAGGACCGGCAGCCTGATCGTCGTCTATCCGGATCAGTTCCGGGTTGTGGCCACGAACGCGACGGTCATGCTCGGCGCGATCCCGCTGAAGTCCGGAGCGGTCGACTTCGATCTCACCAACGTCTCCAACATCAGGCAGACGGGAAAGGGGGGGAAGCTCGGGCTGTCCAACGGGATCTCTCGGCAGGTGCTCACCTTCGACGCGCGGAGGGACCTGCCGAACATCGGCGGCTTCCCGCTGAACGGGGGAGCGGAGCTCGCCTTTCAGGTCGTGAACGGCGTTCACGAGAGCCTCGTCACCGTCCACGTCACGCTGCCGGCGATCTTCCAGGTGTTCGGCCCCGGCCCGCAGCCGAGCGCGGCCGGCGGTGCCGTGCTCAGCAACGACGACCCGTCGCTCCACCTCGAGACGCTCGACATCAGCATCCCGCACGCATCGATCGGCGGGATCGGGCTTGACCAGCTGGCGTTCCATTACGCCCGTCTGGGCGATCAGGCGGCCAGCTGCGGGCGGGACTACTGGCACGCGACCGCGCAGATCCATCTCGGAAGCGGGCCCGGCGGCGAGCCTGGCGCCGGCTTCATCCTCACGCCGCCACCGATCCAGAACGGCGTCGCCTTCTGCGCCGGCGGGTTCAAGAGCGCCGGCGGGCAGGTCGTCTTCGGCTTCCCGATCCCGCCGCCGGAGCTGTTCCCCGGGGTCCTGCTGAACGAGATCAACTTCGCGATCCAGCTCAACCCGACGGTGCTCCGCGGGGGGGCGACGATCTCGGCCGTCGACCTGTTCAAGGTGAGCGGGACGCTGCTCGCGGCGTTCGCCACGCCCCAGGCGCGGTACACGCTCACCAGGGCCGACGCCGGTGCCAACCTCCAAGACCTCGCGCCGCGCACCTTCACGAGCACCACGTTCGCGGTCGGCGGCACGCTGCAGCTCACGATCCCGGGCATCGGCCCGCTCGACATCGCGCACGGTGGTCTGCTGTATTCCTATCCGGACTACGTGTCCGTCGGCGCCCAGGCGCACGTCCAGCTCGGCATCTTCCGCTTCGACGGCAGCCTCGGCGGCCAGCTGAACGCACGGACCCGGCACTTCGAGGTCGACCTCAACGCCAACATCTGCCTGCGCGGCGTCAAGATCGCCTGCGTCGGTGGGCTCGGGATCGTCAGCTCGAGGGGGGTTGTGGCGTGTCTCAACATCGGACCGTTCCATCCCGGGGTCGGGCTGATGACCAACCTCAAGTACGAGGTGTGGCTGTTCGACGGCTGCAAGCCGAGCCACTACTGGGTCCGTGACATCACCCACGGCGCGCGGAGCGCCGCCGCGGGGCTGTCATTCCTGCTCGCCCGGGGTGAGGCGATCAAGAACCTGCGGCTCGACGGCCACGGCGGCGCGCCGAAGGTGCTCGTCACCGGCCCCGGCGGTCAGAGCCTGTCGCTGACCGAGGACGGGCTGACGCACAGCGGCGCGATGCTCGGCCTGCGCGCCGACGAGTTCGGCGCCACCTACATCGGCATCGAGCACGGCCGGCCGGGCCGCTACACGATCACGCCGCTGCCCGGCTCGGTGCCGCTGGGTGCCCTCGCGGCCACGCGCCCGGGCTACGACACGCACTTCACCGCGCGGGTCAGCGGACGCGACTCCCGCGTGACGCTGCACTACGACGCCCGCAAGCGCGGCGGCGGTCAACAGGTCACGTTCTACGAGGACGGCAAGAACGTGATGCACGCGCTCGGCCACTCCAGCGGTGGGCGGGGGACGGTGCACTTCACGCCCGCCGCCGGCGTGCGCGGCGTGCGGACGATCGTCGCCCGTGCCACCGTCGACGGCTCCCCGATCCGCGACCAGGTTCTCACGCGCTTCCCCTTCGCCGGCACCCGGCGCACCGGCTCGCCGCGCCGGGTCACGGTGCGCCGCAACGG
>JALYTU010000113.1 GCA_030854125.1 Actinomycetota bacterium
TCATGCCTACACAGTTGATCGGACACTCCCTGTGGAACAACCGGTACTTAGGCCGGTCGCGTTCGAATGTTGAGCGACCTCCTGTTTTGGTTGGTTCGTTGATCCACCCGGTCGGTAGCGCGGAGGTCGCGGCGCTTGACGGGAATCGCTCGAGCGGTCGTGTGTAGGCGGCGACGAGGGCGCGGTGGCGCTCGTTGTTCACCACTTCCCCGCCGGCGTGCGCTTTGCTTCCCGCTGGCCGGGGGGGAGCGTGCCGCGAGTTAGCCTCGATTGCTGTCAAAGGGCGGGTCGACGATGAACAGCTCGGCGGCGATGTCTGGCTCGAGGTGGTTGCCGCTGATGAACGCGACGACGTTGCGGCCTGTGAGGCGTTCGACGGCCGCGCGTGAATCGGCTTCTACGGTTTGGTGCAGGAGTTGGCGGATGTTTTTCACGACGGGAGCGCGATCGGTTTTCGCGAGGGACTTCTCGGCGTTGGTGAGAACTTCATGCATGAGGGTCACGAGGACGTTGCCGTGGTGAAACGTCGACGCGCTGGCCGGTCCGCGGCCAAGGTATTCGGTGTGGATTCCCACGAGCGCGCTGGTGATTGCTGCGTTGAGCTCCCCGCCTGTGAGCTGCCGTGGTTCGTGCATCAGCTAGCGCGATCTTCGCCGGCGGGAACGGATCCCGGGATAGGCAGCGCGCGGTGGACCATTACGGATTCGACGGCTCCTTGCGACGAGCCGACGCCGGGCTGTGGTCCCGCGCGCACCCATCAGTCAGAAAAGGTGCGTAAACGCCACCCCGGAGGAGCACGCCTACGCGCCGGCGATGTAGCAGCGAGATCAGGTGCATGGTCTGTCAGAGGGCGGCGTCGAGGATGAAGATCGCTGCTGCCACGTCAGGCTCGATCTGGTTGGCGCTGAGAAACGCGACGACTGTCTGACCGGTCAGCCGCTCGACGACAGCTCGGAGGTCGGCTTCCATCTCCTGGTGAAAGATGCCGCGCGCCTCGGTGACGTCGCCGTGCCTCCCGGTCTGCGTAAGGATCTTCTCGGCCTTGGTCAACACGTCGTGCATCACTGTGACGACCACGTTGCCGCGGTAGAACGTCGACGCAGTCTTGGGTCCGTGGCCGAGAAACCCGGCGTGGACACTCACGAGCTCGTTCGTCAGAGCACTATTCAGCTCGCCACCCGTCAAACGAACTCCGTTTGCCATCTTGTCCGCTCCCTCCTCGGGTCACAGTTTGACAGGGCCTGCGCGGAGAATGACGAGCAAGCCATGAACAGCCCGCGCGGGAGCCGCCCAGCTTAGATCAGACCCTGCTGCCAGGCCGGCTATCTGGGATTGATTTGCCCGGCGCGGCGCGATACATTCACCCCTGGCACTGGCGTGCTCTTCGGGGTGGCGCTGATGTCGCTTTTAGATGATGGGTGCGGCCGGTTGGTAGGACCGGGTTGGCTCGTCGGACTGGGCTTGGTGGGAGAGGCGATGGTCGAGCAAGCCCGCGTCCGCTGTTCGGTCTGCCGGTCCGCTGTGGCCGTAGAGGTGTTATGGGCCGTGGGCGAGACCTGTCCTCACTGCTCGCAGCCGCTGTACGCTGCCCGTCGGCGACCTAACCCCCCTGGCGTCCTGGGCAGGACGATCGCGGTGCTGCACGCCGAATCGCCGGCGAGAATTGTTCGTCCGCGAGAGGACAAGCAGTGAGCAGCGCGCCGCGCGACTCGGGTAAAGAGAGCGACCCTGAGCATCTAGCGGCCGTCGCGCCGGTCACCGACCGGGCTGAGCATCTGCGTGTCCTGATCGCCAACGAGCGCAAGGACCGTCTCGCGCTCGTCGCGCCGATCGTGGTTGCGCTTGGCCACGAGGTGATCGCCCGCGAGATCGACGTCGCGGATGTCGGGCCAGTGACCGCCCGCGAACGACCTGACGTCGCGCTGGTCGGACTCGGAGCCAGCTCAGAGCACGCGCTTGAACTGATCGGCAAGATCGTCCGCGAGGCCGCCTGCCCGGTGATCGTGCTGTTGCACGCGCCCGATCCCGCGTTCGTCAGAGAGGCGTCCAAGCGAGGCGTGTTCGCTCACATCTCAGATAACGATGTCGAGGACTGGCAGAGCTCGATCGACATCGTGCTACGCCGCTTCGCTGAATTTCACGACCTTCAAGGCGCGTTCGGACGTCGCGCCTTGACCGAGCGAGCCAAAGGCATCCTGATGGAACGCCACTCGATCGACGAGCAAGGCGCGTTCGTAATGCTGCGCGACCGCTCCCGCACTGATAACCGCAAGCTGATCGATCTCGCCGGCGCCGTCGTCGACGGTCACCCCCTCCTCCCCAAAGCACCCCAGGACACGCCGTAGCCGCGCCACCGTCCGGGCCCCAACAACCACGAAATGCTGGCCCTTCGTTTCGCTCGCCTTCCGTCGCCATGCGGCGCGCTCCTGATCGAGACCGGCGCGCAGCGCGTCATCCTCGGCGTCGGGCTCAAGGATCAACCGATCCTTTTCGCACCTGTCCTCCGTTTGCTCCCGAGCGTCCGGTCCGTGAGCGGAGCGGTGAGGAGCCGCCCCACGGCGTGCGCGCGGGTCGCGATCGCGCGCAGCGCCTGACCGGCGAGGCAGGTCAGCGCTGGTTCGTGTCCGGCTCCAGAGCTCACGTCAAGCCCAACGTGAGCGGACGTTGGGTTATGCGCGACAACCATCGTGAGCAGCCGCTCTCAGATCACCTCACCGCGACGCGCTCCATCGCTGTGCGCCGCTCGTGAAACCAGTGGATTGCCGATGGTTGCGACCAAGGTGTCTCGCCCTCACGAGCGGCCTTCGGTCGCTATCTCGCGTTTCGCGTCTGGGTCAGCACTGCGCGCCAGGAGCCCCCTTGGGCCGGTTTGGGAGCGCGACGGGAGGCGCTGCCTCTCTGGCGGAGTGGATGGCCCGCGAGGACGACTACATCGCCGCCGAAAGTCCTGAGCAGCGCACCGATCTTGTCGTTTCCGGTTTGTAGACGGCGAGATAGCGTCGTCGCGCGGACCTGCGACGGCTCGTCGCCGGGCAGGCGCAGATCACCGTGATCGCTCCCGGTGAGGAGTTCGTGATCCGCCCGCTCGCGGTACTGGAGCCGTTCAGCCCGGGCAGCATGCGCCGCTACCCACTGATCGATCTCATCGCGCCCGCCCAGGCACGGCACGTTCGCGATGAGCTTGTCCGTGTCGAGCCGGACTTCGGTCTGGTCGTGACCGCTAGCGGCCCAACAGCTGCCCTACGACGCGCTGCTGGTGGCGCCCGGCGCCGGTCAGTCCAACTCGTACGCTCACGCGACGCTGTTCACCAACCGCAACGGCGGGGAGACATTCGCGTCGATCGTCGCCGATCTCCAAGCCGACCGCGTCCGCAGCCTCGCGTTCGTCATTCCCAACTGGCCGGGGTGGCCACTGCCGCTCTACGAGCTGGCGCTCCTCACCGCGCACCGCGCGCGCTGCCAGCCGGGGAGGGTGCAGCTGACCATCGTCACGGCAGAGCCACGCCCGCTGAAAGCTTTCGGCCAAGCCGCCGGGGCCGCGATTCAACAACTCCTCACCGACGCCGGTATCGCCCTGCACACGAGCGCGGTCGCCGAAGTTCCCAGACCGGGCCGCCTGGTCTTCGGTGACCATGAGCTGACCGTCGACCGGATCGTGACGCTGCCGCGCGTCGTCGGGCTAGGGATCGCGGGGTTGCCCGCCGGACCGGACTGGTTTGTGCCGATCGACGACTAACTGCCGGGTGCCCGATACCGAAGGACGTGTTTTTGCGGCCGGGGACGTCACACAATCGCCCGTCAAACACGGTGGGCTCGGCGCACAGCAGGCAGACACCGGAGCGGCGGGCATCGCGCACCTCCTCGGCGCGGCGCCACGACCAGATCCGCTGACGCCGATCATCCGCGCCACCCTCTTCACCGGAGACAAGCCGCTGTACCTGTCCGCGCGGGTGGACGGTCCGCTGGGATGGAGTTCAGAAGTGCACGAGCACCCACCGTGGCCGCCTGATAACAAGATCGCCGCTGCAGAGCTCGGACCTCGTCTTGAAGCTCTGGCCGGCGAACCCTGAGCCAGCCGGCCGTGCGTCTCATCGCACGCGCAATGAACACCAATCTCCACACCAACCCATCGCCGCAGCTTCAGCCGGCAGGCCCACCCTGCAACACGTGGCGTGCGCGACGAGCAGAGGCGGGCCATCCCGAACCGACACCAGTCGACCCATACGCGCAGGCACCAACTTGCGCAATCGCGAAGCCGGGCCCCGCGCAGGGTGATTGGGGCAGAGGGATCACTTCTGCTCCTCATCTACGGCGATCCGAAGCAGAAGCGACGACCAGATGGCTGGTCGGGCGACAATCCGGAAGCGGGTACCGGCCCCCGCAGGCTTCCGCTTCCCACTCGATCGTTAGCAGCACAGCCGCAAGCATGCGGCCCCGCTTTCCGCGCAATCCAGGGCGCCGCCGCTGCGTTGCGTGTGCGCGCTTCCGAGAACGAAGCGGGGTGCCCTCGTTAATCGCGGGTAGCGGCCATTGGAGTGACTGTGGACTTGACAGGCGCCGTTGCAGCGCGTACTGATGGCGCGATGCGCGTTGCGGTCATGGGATCGGGTGGCCTGGGCGGGTACTTCGGCGCGCTGTTGGCCAGGGGCGGAGCCGACGTGACCTTCGTAGCTCGTGGCGCTCATCTCCAAGCCATGCAGCGCAGCGGGCTTCGGGTCCAGGGCGGTCCTGACCCGTTCCAACTCGAGCATGTAAACGCGACGGATGACCCGAGCAGGATCGGTTCGGTTGATCTCGTGATGGTCTGCGTGAAGCTCTGGGACAGCGAGGAGGCGCTGCGCCAGATCCGGCCGCTCGTCGGGCCGGGGACGACGTTGGTGTCGTTTCAGAACGGCGTGCTGAAGGACTCGTTCTTGACGGCGGCCTACCACAACGCTCAGTTGATCGGCGGGGTCGCCTACATCGCCACGACAATGTCGGCGCCCGGCGTAATCACGCGGACAGGTCCATTGCAGCGCTTGATCTTCGGCGAGTTCACCGGCCGGGACTCAGCTCGTGTGGAGGCCTTTCACACCGCATGTGTCGCTGGCGGGATCAACGCCGAGGTGAGTACCGACATCCGCCGTGAGATCTGGGAGAAGTTCGTGTTTTTGATCGGACTGTCGGCGACGACCGCCACGATGCGCGTCCCGATCGGCCCGATCCGCGAGAACCCGCAGTCGCGAGCTCTGCTGCTCGACGTTATGCGCGAAGTGGTCGCCGTCGGGCGCGCCCACGGAGTGCCACTGCCAGAGGACTACGCGGAACAGCGCCTGGAGTTCGCGGATGGCGTTTCGCCGGACATGACTTCGTCGATGTTTCACGACCTCGAGCGCGGCAGCCGACTGGAGGTGCGATGGCTGTCGGGCGGCGTCGTCGAACTCGGGCGGGAGGTCGGGGTTGATACGCCGCTCAATCGCGCTGTTGCCGACATCCTCGTTGTCCACGCGGATGGCGGGCCTGATCACTGATCAGTCTGGACCGGTGGTTTGGCCGCCTCGTCCACGATCAGCCGGAACACGTCAGGCCGTGCGTAGTGCCCGACGACGTCGAAGTCGAACTTCCCGCGGGTGATCTCGTCGAGGTCGATGTCGGCAAACAGCATCTCCTCACCGTGCCGGGCCGGCCCCGCGAGAACGTCGCCGAGAGGACCGACGATGCAGCTACCGCCCGTGCTCACGACATCCGCTGGCTCGTCCGCAAGCGTGTTGGGAATGTCCGTCGGGAGGTCTCGGCGGCGCGTGAACTGGTTGCAGGAGAGCACGAAGCAGCGACCCTCCAGCGCGATGTGTCGCACTGTCGAGAGCCACGTCTCGCGTCCGTCCGCGGTCGGGGCGCAGTAGATCTGGACTCCCTTGGCGTACATCGCCATCCGCAACAGCGGCATGTAGTTCTCCCAGCAGATCACCGCCCCGATACGACCCAGCGACGTGTCAAACACCGGTAGCGTCGACCCGTCGCCAAAACCCCAGACGATCCGCTCGGCCGCCGTCGGCATCAGCTTTCGGTGCTTACCCAGATAACCGTCGGGCGAGAAGAACAGCGCGGTGCAATAGAGCGTCCCGCCGTCACGCTCTACGACACCGATCACAAGGTGCAGCGAGTTCTCCGCAGCGATCGCGGCAAGCCGGTCAACCGCCGGCCCGGGAACATCGACAGAGGCCTCGAAGTAGCGCCGAAAATGGTCTCGCCCCTCGGGCGTCCGTTCACCAAGCACGGTCCCGAACGTGACCCCACGCGGATACCCAGGCAGGAACGCCTCGGGAAACACCGCGAGAGCCGCGCCGCCCTGGCTCGCGTCCGCGGCGAGGCGAGCGACCTTGTCCAACCCGGGCTCGAGATCGAACCCCACCGCAGCAGCCTGCACCACCGCCGCCTTGAACGAAGTCATTGCGATCGCCCTACTCGCGGATCGATCGTCGTAATGAGAGCGCTTGGGTGGACATCAGGTTCGCATCATCACCGTCCCGAGCCCATCCGGTCAACACGGAGCGCCCGACGGGAAGCCCGGCTGGCCAGGATCAGCCGCGCGATGCTCCGTCGCAAACGCCCGTCCGCCCCTCCAGCGAGCGCGTTGGGGGTCTCCGCGGACAGCTCGCGCACTGGGCATCCGAGCGTTGGCCCGTCGCGCTTCTCGCGCCAAACTCGCGTCTCCCGCGGACGCGCGCCGCGCGGATGTCTCCGAGGCCCCGGTATCCGGAGTTGTGTGGCTCTCGCGCGCGCTGATGTGATGCTCTTCCTGGACGAGTGCAAGAAGTGGGCTGCCGGCTGGGGTCAGGCCGATGAGTCTGATCAGATGCAAGCATCTCGATCGCCGTAACGTACGCGCTTGCTATGCCGAGCACGTGGTCGCCGCGGCAGAATTGCCCCTGATGCGCGCCACGACAGATACTGGCTCCGAACCCCCGTCGGATGGTCCGGCGCTCGCCGTACGAGGACTGGGGAAGCGCTTCGGTGACAGAGTGGCGTTCGAAGACGTCTCGTTTGAGATCTCCTATGGGGAGGTGTTCGGCTTCCTTGGGCCGAACGGGGCCGGGAAGACGACGACGGTTCGCACCCTGGGGACGATGCTCGCGCCGACATCGGGGGTGGCGGAGGTGGCCGGCCTCTCGCTCGTGCCCGAGAACGGGGTCGAGATCCGGCGGCGCATCGCGATCATGCCCGAGACGCCCGGACTGTACGAGCGTCTCACCGTCGCCGAGAACCTCAAGTGTTTCGCCGACCTTTACGAGGTGCCGGACACCGCGGCGCGGATCGCGCGCGTGCTGGATGCCGTCAGCCTGGCCGACCGTGCGCAGGATCCATGCGGTGTCTTGTCAAAGGGATTGCGTCAACGCGTCGCGCTCGCGCGGGCGCTGTTGAGCGACCCTGAAGTGCTGTTCCTCGACGAGCCGACAGCCGGGCTTGATCCGGTCGCCAGCCGCGATGTACACGAGCTGATCGCATCGCTTGGCCGCAGCGGAGTGACGATCTTTCTGACGACGCATCGGCTTGAGGA
>JALYTU010000732.1 GCA_030854125.1 Actinomycetota bacterium
GGCACCGGTCTGTACCTGCGTGCCGCGCTCACCGAACTCAGCCTGAGACCGGTGCCGCCCGAAGGCGTGCGCGAGCGGTGGCTGGCCGAGCTCGCGCAGCGGGGCCCGGAGGCGCTACACGCGATCCTTACCCGGCGGGCCCCTTGGGCAGCTGCGCAGATCGCCCCCGGTGACCGCCAGCGCGTTGTGCGTGCGCTCGAGCTGCACGATGCCGGCGAGCTGGAGCCGGGCCCCGAGCACTCGGAGTTGTGGAGCGCCGACGTCCGTCACCCGACGCTGCTGGCCGGGCTGACGATGGATCGCGAGCGTCTCTATGCCCGGATCGACGCCCGGGTTGACAGCATGCTGGCGGCCGGCGCCCAGGAGCAGGTTCGTCAGGCTGCCGCCGCCGGTGCATCAGGCACCGCACGCAAGGCGCTCGGCTTCGAGGAGCTGCTGGCCGGCGATGTCGAGGCAACCAAGCGCCGGACGCGCAATTTCGCTCGCCGCCAGCTGACCTGGATGCGCAAGCTGCCCGGGGTGATGGTGCTTGACGCGACCGAGCGCGATCCCGACGACCTCGCGGCCGAGATCGCGACGGTCTGGCAGCGCGGCTCGGGTAGGGCGCCCAGGTAGAACGGCCCGGGCCGTCACCTAGAACACAGGGACGAACGGGTACATCAGCACCAGCGCGGCGATCACCGAGAGAACCCAGGCCGCGGCCAGCCCGGTCACCCAGGTGCGTTCGACGCGGGCGGCGAGCGTCAGCACGTAGCTCAGCGCCACGTACACGCCGGGCATCACGATCACCATGTAGTAGAGGTAGCTCGTGCGCTGGTCAATCAGTGACAGCAGCGCGAACGGAACCCAGGTGCCGATGAACCAGGCGGGACCGACGATCGCCAACTGACGGTCCCCGGCGGCCACCGGGCCGCCGTCGCGGCGCCGGGCGCGCAGCCACCGGTACAGGCAGAAACCCAGCGCCGGGATCGTCAGCGCGATCAGCGGCGGGCTGACCACACCCAGGAACTTGGACACCGGGGTGATCGCGTTCAGGCCGGCGCCGGGCAGCGACGGGTCGATGCGCAGGTAGACGATCGGCTTGAGGTCCAACAGCCAGGCCCACGGATAGGAGGCGATCCCCTGCGGACCGTTGGGGCTGACCTGCTGAGCGGCGTAGGCGATCATGTGAGCGACGTGATCGAACGGGCCTCCGGTGATCAGGTGACCGGCCGCGTCGTCATAGGGCGTCGCGATCAGGTCCATGATCCCGAGTAGGCCGAGAAACACCCCCGTGGCCGTGAAGCCGGTGATCAGCAGGCGCCGTAGAGCCGCTCCGGGTCGCCAGCCCGGGGGCGCGTCGGGGTCCCGCGCGGACGCGATGATCCGCCCGAATTCGATCAGGACGAGCACCGCCAGCGCGTAGGGGGCGACGAGCTTGAACGCGGCGGCGACCGCGAGCGCGAGCCCGGCGCGCAGCGGCCGGCCGCGCATGTACAGGGCCAGACCCCAGATCATCATCGCCACGGTGTAGATGTCCAGCGTCCCGATCCGCCCGTGGACGAGCAGCAGGTTGTCGCTCGCCATCAGCGCACTCGCACCGAGCGCCGCCCAGCGCCCGCCCCCGGCCCCGCGGACCAAGGCGAACATCCCCAGGATCGCGATCGAGCCGAAGATCAGGCTTCCGATCCTCCACGCGAACGGCCCATCCCCGAAGAGCTCGATCGCTCCGGCCATGATCAGCTTGGCCAGCTGCGGATGCTCGGCGTTGGGATCGCTGCCCAGCGGTGACAGTGCGTAATGCGAGCCCGCCGGGGGGTGGATCCCGGCGATCACGCGTGCCGCGTTGACGTAGTAGGCCTCGTCGAAGATCAGCGTGTGCTGACCGGCCTGGGTGCACGGGTTCTGGCAGGGCTCATCGAGCAGGGCGCTGCGGGCGCCCAACGACAGCACCGAGACGACCGCGAGCAGCACGAGCGGCAGGCGGGCACGATGGCGCAGGGAGCGGATCATGGCCGGGGCGACGGTACACATAGACTGGTCCCAGCGTGGACTTCGAGAAGTGGCAGGCCCTGGGCAACGATTATCTGATCCTCGAGCGCTCGGCGATGGACTTCGCGCTGACTCCGGCTCGGGTCCGTGCGTTGTGCGCCGGGCACACCGGGGTGTTTGCCGACGGCGTCCTGCTGCTCTCGCCCCCCGATGCGCCGGGGTTCGTCGCCCGGCTTCAGATCTTCAACCCTGACGGTTCCGAGGCCGAGCTTTCGGGCAACGGCGCGCGCGAGGCGGTGCTCTACCTGCGG
>JALYTU010000114.1 GCA_030854125.1 Actinomycetota bacterium
GTGCAGCTCCGCCTGGCGCGCGCGCTCCGCAATGCTCGCCTCGGTCTCGTCGTAGAGCTTCGCCGCCTCTGCGGCCGAGACGCGGCGCTCGGCCTCGCCGCGCACGATCACCGTCCGCCGCGCGGAGCCAATCGTGATCTCGAGCTCGTCATTCGGCCCGAGCTCCCGGCTCGGCTTGACGGCCACGCCGTTGACATGCACGCGACCGCCGTTGACGGCCTGGACCGCCAGCGCGCGCGTTTTGAGCAGCCGCGCCGTCCACAGCCACTTGTCGACGCGCATCAGCCTCCGGCGAGGACGGGCGCGTGGCCCTCGGCCGTCAGGATCTCGACGACCAGTTCGCGGTGATCACCCTGGATCTCGATGACACCATTGTTCACCGAACCCCCGACGCCGCAGCGCTTCTTGAGTTTGCCGGCGAGTTCCTTGAGCGCCGAGTCGTTGACCGCGACACCCGAGACCGTGGTCACGGCCTTGCCGCGGCGACCTGCGACCTCCCGTCGGACGCTGACGCGTTCGCCCACGCCGGGACGCTTCTTGAGCGTGGGGTCACGCGCCTTGCGCAGGTCGCCGTCAGTAGTGGAGTAGGCGAGCCGGGAGCCCCGCTTCATAGCTCCGACGGTACCGAGTCGTCCGCGGTCAAGGCCTAACCCTATTGCCCGGCGCCGCTGGGATCGTCGATCCCCTTTGCGCTCAGCTCGGCTCGCGCGGCGTCGCTCTTGGCCACGTCGCTCGCACCCATGGCGGCCAGCACGCCGTCGGTCTTGGTGAACTGAACCTCGCGATAGTCGACGATCTCGAGCTGGTTGCCGGACGGGTCGCGCACGCGCAGCGAGCCGCTGACGGCGACGTTCTCGCCGGCCTCGCGCAGGATCGCGCGCAACGCCTCTTTGTCATCGACGACGAGACCGACGTGGCGGTCATGATCGGTCATCTCGCGGGCGCTCTCGGTCAGGGCCAAAAACTGATCGCCGAGATCGATCCAGGCCATGTGCTCTCGCCGCCCACGCAGGGTGATGGCGAAGAACCGCTCGTACCAGGCCAGCGTCTCGTCCAGGTCATGGACCGCGAAGGCGACGTGGTTGACGCCCATCGGACGCGCTCGGGTCATGCCGCCACCGCCGCCAGGAGCGCCTCGACGGCATCGCCGGCGAGCACGCGCAACTCGTCGTCGGAGCGGTCCTGAATGGGGTGGGGGACGAGCACCCGGCGCAGGTCGGGCTGGCCGAGCAGCACCGACTGCTCGTCGGCGGCGCCGGTGAACGCGCTGGACGCGGCCAGCACCGCGGGCCGGCCGAGGGTCTCGAACTCCATCACGTCCCGCAGACCGCAGGACACGCAGGATCCTCAGTCGGCGAGCGCTTCGATGACCGCGTCGCAGCGATCGGCGATCTCGCGGCGCAGGTCCGCGGGCGCAGGCTTGGTGAAGGTCGGCTTGGTCTCCCGCAGCACCTCGATGCCGCGCTCGCGCAGGAGCGTCTCGAGCTCGTCGAGGAACACGTCACCGCGTGGCTTGCGGATGTCCAGCAGCGCCACCGTCTTCGGGGCGTGATCACGCGGCGCGAGTGGACGGCCGGCCGGGTCGCGTTCGGCGGTGGGATCGAGGACGGTCAGCGCCATGGCTCAACGCTAACGGTTTGTGGATCCGAGCCGAGGGTGCCCGACACCCAGCCGCCGATCACCATCGAGAACAGGCCCGCGTCGCCGCCCGTATAGGCGATCAGGATCCGGTCGGCGGCGGGGAACTTCGGCACCAGCGCCTCGGGGTCACTCACCCACTCGGGGGCCAGCCCCTCGGCGATCCCGCCGGCGCCACGGACCAGCGAGCCGGCCGGTGACTGCGTGCGCTCAAACAGCTCGTCCTGCAGGCGCTCGCGCGACCAGCCGGCCTGGCGGAACACGCGGCCGTGCTCGGGGCCGACCACGAGCATCGCGTCCCAGGCCAGCCGGACCCGCGTGCTGGCGACGGACTCCAGGCCGGCGGCGAGGCTGGCGGCCAGCGCCTCGGGCTCGCGGGCGAGCTGATCGACGACGAGCCGCGGTGACTCGCCGGCGAACACGGTGACGCCGGTCTCCTCGCTGCTCAGCCCGATCCGGGAGTGGGCCAGGCCCGCCCAGGGCGCGGTCTCGTCCAGGCGCTCGGGGAAGGCGAAGCCGACCTTGGCCGGGGAGCCGTGGGCGGCGCGGTCCTCGCGGCGGGGCAGGCCGCCACCGAGGTTGCGGATCGTCAACTGCAGGGCCCGGCCGACGGTCGCGTTGGCGCGGTTGCCCTGGCCCAGGGCGTTGCCGTGGGCGTTCATCTGCGCGCGCTCGGCGTACGGGCCCGAGACGATCACCACCGGACCGGCCGGAGCGGTGGTGGCGATCAGGCCGTGCAGCGCGAACGGCTCTGCGCATGCGGCCTGCAGCGCAGCGAGCACGAGCGGCAGTTCGGGCCCGGCGCACCCGGCCATGACCGCGTTGATCGCGACCTTCTCGACCGTGGCCACGCCACCATAGGGCGGGACCTCGGCGACGACCTCCTGAGGATGCCGGGAGCTGTGTTGCAGCATCGCCACCACGCGCTCGGGGGTGGGGGGCACTACGGGCAGGCCATCGGTGACGCCGCGGTCGTGCAGCGCCTCGATCGGATCTTCGAGATCGCCGAGGGCCAGCTCGCGGGCGCGGATCCGCCCCTCGCTGCGGGCACGGCGTGCCGCCAACCAGGCCGCTACCTCAGGGTCGCGGGTGCGTGAGGCACAGCCGGGCCGCAACGCAGGCAGCCCGTCCAGCACCAGGGACTTGCCGGCCGCCGTGGCCAGCTCGACCATTCGCTCGCGATCCAGCCCGATCACCCGTTCACGCTCGTCCCCGTCCTGCAGCAGAAACAGCGCCGGGACCGCGTCGGGGTCGAGGCGGGCTGACAGCGCGAGCTCAGGGTCGAGCTCGGGAGTGCGGGTCAGTGCCAGGCGCGCGACCTGCTCAGCGGTCTGCTCTGCGGTCGATTGCGAGACCAGCCGGGCCCCGGCGGAGTCCAGGGCGGGGAGGACCTGGTCACAGACCGGGCAGTCGTGCTTGACGATCGCGAGCAGCTCGAGCTCCACGGGGGACACGATACGCGCGCTCACCCGGCACTGCCGACCTTCCTGACGAACGTGCGGGCGGCACGCGGTCCAGTCGCCGTTGATCTGATCACCCGCGCGCCGGTAGCCTGAGCGCATGAGCACGACCGATCGCACGCCCGTCACCTACGAGGAGTGGCAGGCGGCGTACAACCTGACCCCCGAGCGCGACGCCCCGTTCAGAACCCTCTCCGCGGAGCCGATCCGGCCGCTGTACACCGCCGCCGACCTGCCTGCGGGGGTCGGCTCAGATGATGACCCGATTGGGCTTCCCGGCCAGTATCCGTTCACGCGGGGCGTGTACCCGTCGATGTACCGCGGGCGGCTGTGGACGATGCGCCAGTTCGCGGGCTTCGGTACCGCCGCGGAGACCAACAAGCGCTTTCACTACCTACGCGAGCACGGCCAGACGGGTCTATCGACCGCGTTTGACATGCCCTCGCTGATGG
The DNA here is from genome assembly GCA_030854125.1 of Actinomycetota bacterium. Lineage (GTDB taxonomy): Bacteria > Actinomycetota > Thermoleophilia > Solirubrobacterales > Solirubrobacteraceae > Palsa-465. The sequence goes on from JALYTU010000114.1 coordinate 3,551, forward strand.
GCCATGACTCCGACCATCCGCTGTCTGAGGGTGAGGTCGGCCGCGAGGGGGTGGCGATCGACACCGTCTCGGACATGGAGACGCTGTTTCACGGCATCCCCCTCGATGAGGTCACCGTCTCGATGACGATCAACGCTCCGGCGGCGATCATCCTCGCCTTCTACGTGGTGGCGGCCGAGCGCCAGGGGGTCACGCCCGACCGGCTCGGCGGCACGATCCAGACCGACATCCTCAAGGAGTACATCGCCCAGAAGGAGTGGTGCTTCCCGGTCGACCCCGCGATGCGCCTGGTCACGGACATGGTGCAGTGGTGTGCGGAGCACATGCCGCGCTGGCATCCGATCAGCATCTCGGGCTACCACATCCGGGAGGCCGGTTCGACCGCTGCCCAGGAACTCGCCTTCACGCTAAAGGACGGGCTGACCTACGTCGAGCACGCGGTCGCGCGCGGCCTTGATGTCGACGACTTCGCTCCGCGGCTGAGCTTCTTCTTCAATGCCCAGATCGACTTCTTCGAGGAGATCGCCAAGTACCGCGCCGCCCGCCGCATCTGGGCCCGTGAGCTGCGCGAGACCTTCGGCGCGCGCAAGCCCGAGTCGTGGCGGATGCGCTTTCACACCCAGACCGCAGGCGTGTCGCTGACCGCCCAGCAGCCGCTCAACAACATCGTCCGCACCGCGATCGAGGCGCTGGCCGGAGTGCTCGGGGGCACCCAATCGCTGCACACCAACTCCTACGACGAGGCGCTCGCGCTACCGACCGAGGACGCCGTCCGGATCGCCCTGCGCACTCAGCAGATCATCGCCGAGGAGACCGGCGTGACCAACACCATCGATCCGCTCGGCGGCGCCTACTTCGTCGAGGCGATGACCGACGAGCTCGAGCGCCAGGCGTACGCGTATTTCGCCACGATCGACGAGCTCGGCGGGATGGTCGAGGCGGTCAAGCGCGGTTACCCGCAGCGCGAGATCGCCGATGCCGCGTTCAATCTGCAGCTCGAGATCGACTCCGGCGCCCGCACCGTCGTCGGTGTCAACCGCTACACCGAGGGTGACAAGCAGGCAACCGAGATCTGGCGGATCGATGCCGACCTCGAGCGTCAGCAGATCGCGCGCGTCCAGGCCGCTCGCAGCGATCGCGATGAGGCGGCCGTCACCGCGGTGCTCGAGCAGATCGTCGTCGCTGCCGGTGACGAGTCCAGCAACCTGATGCCGCTGTTCATCGAGGCCGGCCGGGCCGGCGTCTCCGAAGGCGAGATCGTGCACGCCCTACAGGGCGTGTGGGGCGATTACCGGGAGATGCCGGTCTTCTAGGCGCCGGTGGTGATCACCGCGCGGAAGCGCGCGTCGCCGCTCATCATCTTCTCGTAGGCCTCCGCCGCCCTCTCCAGCGGGAAGGTCTCGATCATCGGCCGCACGCCGCTGAGCACGCTGAAGTTCAGCGTGTCCTCGGAGTCGCGGGCGGTGCCCGAGGCGTGGCCGGTGATCGTCTTGCCGCCACCGATCAGCGCGGCTGCGGGGACGTTGATCGGATCCATCGAGGCGCCGACCACGACCAGTGTGCCCTGAGGCCGCAGGCCGCCGAACACGGCCGCCATCGCGTCCGCGTTGGTCACGGTCGAGAGGATCACGTCGGCACCGCCGAGCGCGGCCAGAGCCTCGCCGGGGTCACCGGCGGTCGAATCGATGTAGTGATGGGCGCCGAGCTTGAGCGCGAGCTCCTTCTTGCTGTCCCCGCGGGCGATTGCGATCGTCTCATAGCCGAGCTGAGCGGCGAACTGGACGCCGAGGTGGCCGAGCCCACCGACGCCGAGAATCGCCACCCGGCCGCCACTTGGGGCGCCGCTGTGGCGCAGGGCGTTGAAGGTGGTGATGCCGGCGCACAGCAGCGGCGCCGCGTCCTCGTCTGAGAGATCATCGGGCATCGAGGCCAGTGCCGTGGCACGCACGAGCACATAGTCGGCGTAACCGCCGTCGACCGTGATCCCCGGGATCTCCATGTTCTCGCAGTCGATCAGCGACCCCCGCCGGCACCACTCGCAGTAGCCGCAGTTCCCGCCGAACCAACCGACCCCGACCCGCTGGCCGATCTCCCAGCCCTGGACACCGTCGCCGAGCGCGGAGAGCTCGCCGGCGATCTCGTGACCGGGGACGAGCGGATGCGAAACCCCGGGATACTGGCCGGTCTTGGCGAACGTATCGCTGTGGCAGACACCGCACGCGTGCACGCGCACGACCGCCTCTCCAGGCCCGGGAGTCGGAATCTCCCGCTCGACGAGCTCGAAGTCGGCGCCTGCCGACGGGACCTGGACTGCTCTCATGGTGGCCATGTGATCAAAACCTCGCGCAATCGAAAGTGGACGCCCCGCCCTCGACCCTAGTACCCCCGGCCGGCAGGCCCGACGCGCGACAATGCGGGCATGCCGATCACCCCTCGCGTCTTCGGCGAGCGCGGCCAGCGCCGCGCCGTCTCGCTCGGGATCGAGCCCGAGCGCTTGCCGCCCGGGCAGTCGCCGACGGTCAAGTGGCCCGTGCTCAGTCTCGGCGGAACGCCCCGGGTGAGCACCGACGAATGGACCCTGTCCATCGACGGAGCCGTGCAGGCCCCCTACGTCCTGCACTGGGAGGAGTTTCTCGCGCTCGCCGACACGACCTGGTCGGGGGACATCCACTGCGTCACACGCTGGTCGAAGTTCAACATGGACTGGCGCGGTGCCGCTCTCCCGGCGCTGATCGCCCGCGCGCGGCCGACCGCGCGGGCCAGCCACCTGATGGCCCACTGCTACGGCGGCTACACGACCAACCTGCCGCTCTCCGACGTGCTCGAGCATCCCGCGCTGATCGCCCACAAGGCCAACGGCGCGCCGCTGGCACCCGATCACGGCGGTCCGGCCCGGCTGCTGGTGCCCCACCTGTACCTGTGGAAGTCGGCCAAATGGATCCAGCGCCTCGAGATCCTTCAGGCCGACGAGCTCGGATTCTGGGAGCAGAACGGCTACCACCATCGCGGCGACCCGTGGCGGGAGGAGCGCTACAGCGTTGACGACTACGTTGCGCGCGCGATGCGGCGCCGGGGCCGTGAGGCCGCCGGTGACTGATCGCAGGCGTGGCAATCTGCCCGACGGGCGGCTTCGTCCCCGCGAGCGCGAGCTGCCCGGCGATGAGCTGATCCCCGGCGCCGAGGTGGTGATGGACCGCGTCGCTGAGCTCGACGCGCCCGTTGCCCAGGTGTGGCCCTGGCTGATCCAGCTCGGCAAGGGCCGGGCCGGCTGGTATCTGACCCGCCGCCTGGAGCGTCTGACGCCTCGCGGCAAGCGGGCGCTGCGCAGGATCGAGCCCGAGTTTCAGACCGTTGCCATCCAGGAGCGGGTAGCCGACTACGGCCGCGACGGCTGGTTCGAGGCCCGCGTCGTCGAGCCGCCGCACACGCTGGTGTGGTGGTCAGAGCGCAAGCGCGACCTGAGCCTGACCTGGGCGCTGGTGCTCACCGAAACCGGGCCTCAAACCAGCGAGCTGCACATCCGGCTGCGCATCAACCGCGCGATCGGCCGGCGCCTTCCCGCGATCGTGCAGTGGAGCGCCGAGCGCTTCGATGCCGTCACGATCCGGATGATGGTCGCGGGCCTGCGTGAGCGGCTCGCCGACTCCGCCGGTTAGCGGGTCTCGGTCCCCGACGGCGGTGCTCAGCCGTCGGGCGGCCCGCGGCGCTCGCCACGCAGCCGGGCGCCGATGTCCTCGAACACGTCGGCCATCTTGTCGGTGACGGCGCCACCGAGGTTGCCGGTCTCGCGCTGACGCCGGGCGGCCGAGAGATGCTCGGAGAGTCCGGCCACGGTGTCATCGAAGATCGAGCTGATGCTGTCGTCGCTCGTCACGTAACCGAGCTCCTCGTCGCTGGGCCGCCGTGATGAGCCGCGGGCCGCCTCGCGGGCCCCGCGGACCGCCTCGCGCGCGGCACGTCGCACTCGCTCCTGGGC
>JALYTU010000115.1 GCA_030854125.1 Actinomycetota bacterium
ATCTCGAGCAGCCCGGCGCCGTCGCGGCCGTCGAGCCCGAGCGTGCCCGCGATCCGCAGCAGCGACTGGGCGACGGCCTCGCCGATCCGCTCGCTGTAGACGATCACGACGTCCTCGCCGCCGCCGTGCAGCATGGTCGCGAGCCGGCCGGGCCCGCCGTCCGGCGTGGTGCCGGCCAGAGCGGCCTCGAGCTCGGCCAGGAAGCCCGCCTCCTGGCCGGGGGCAAAGCGCGCGGTGAACGCGGCGTTGGCATCCAGCGTGCTCGGCCGCGCGGAGGCGATCGCCAGCTGCACGCCGTTGCGGCGCACGCCCTTGCGGATCCGCAGGTCCAGGATCGCGGCATCGTCGAGTGGCTCGACGCCGAGCAGCAGGACGGTGTGGGCGAACTCGAGGTCGGGGACGCTGGCCTGCAGGCCGGGGGCCGACAGGGCGCGCATCGTCGCGGCGTCCACGCCGGCGCCGGTGCGGCTGTCGATATCGGTCGAGCCCAGACGCTCACGGACCAGCCGCTGGAGCAGGAAGCCCTCCTCGTTGGAGGTCTGCCCGCCGGCCAGCGCGCCGACCCGGCCGCCGTGCCGGCTCAGGCCGGCCGCGGTGTCCAGCGCCCGTTCCCAGGAGACCTCGCGCAGCTCGCCACCGTCGCGGACCATCGGCCGGGTGATGCGCTCGTCGACGTGGATCGCCTGGTAGGCAAAGCGCCCCTTGTCACACAGCCAGCCGTCGTCCACGCCCGCGTGGTCGCGGGCCAGGACCCGCATGACGCGGTCGTCACGAACGGTGAAGGTGACGTTGCACTGCGCCGGGCACAGGGTGCAGATGCCCGCCGCGCCTTCGATTTCCCACGGGCGCGCGCGGAAACGATAGGGCTGGGAGGTGAGCGCGCCGACCGGGCACAGCTCGATGATGTTGCCGCTGAACGGGGCCACGTAGGGGTGGCCGTCATGGGTGCCGACGAAGGTGTCCGCGCCACGGTCGGCGAGGATCAGCTGGTAGTCCTCGGAGATCTCCTGAGAGAAGCGCACACAGCGGTAGCAGAGGATGCAGCGCTCGCGGTCGATCGCGATCAGCGGCGAGAGCGCCAGCGGCTTGACGAAATGGCGCTTGGGCTCGATCATCCGCGAGCGGCCCAGGCCCCACCCGAAGCTGATGTCCTGCAGCGGGCACTCGCCACCCTTGTCGCAGACCGGGCAGTCCAACGGATGGTTGACGAGCAGGAACTCGACCATCGCGTTCTGGGCATGCTTGACGCGCTCGGTCTGGGTGTGGACGACCATCCCGTCCTTGACCGGCGTCGAGCAGGAGGTCTGCAGCTTGGGGATCCCCTCGATCTCGACCAGGCACATGCGGCAGGCGCCGACCGGCTGTCCGAGCTTGGGCTCGTAACAGAAGTAGGGGATCTCGACGTCGCCGTGCTTGGCGGCGTCGACGAGCATGGCGCCCTCGACGGCCTGCACTTCGCGGCCGTCGATGGTCAGCTGGATGGTCTTCGGCTCGGGGCGGGGCATGTGCGCGGGGGTTGAAGCTAGTGGACGGGTACGGGACGGGCGTGCTGGTCGGCGACCCCGAGAGCGATCACGTCGTCTGCGGGGGTGAGCTCGTGGCGGCGCCGTGCGTCCTCGATCTCGGCCTCGAGCTCGGGCCGGAACTTCTTGACCATCGACCCGATCGGCATCGCCATCGCGTCCCCGAGCACGCACAGGCAGTTGCCGATGATCTGCTCCTGGATCGAGGCCATGATGTCGAGGTCCATCGGGGTCGCCTCGCCGGTGTAGATGCGCGCAAGCATCGTATGGGTCCAGTTGGTGCCCTCGCGGCAGGGCACGCACTTGCCGCAGGACTCGTGCGCGTAGAACTTGGCCAGCTTGAAGGCGGTGTCCAGCACGCGCCGGGACTCGTCGGCGACGATGATCGCGCCGGAGCCGAGCATCGTCCCCGCCTTGGCCAAGCTGTCGAAGTCGTAGGCGACGTCGAGGTCGTCCTTGGTCAGCACCGGCGAGCTCGAGCCGCCGGGAAACCAGAACTTGATGTCCTTGCCGCTGGGGGGGCCGCCGGCCAGGCCGTAGATGATCTCCCGCGAGGGGATGCCGAGCTCGATCTCGTAGTTGCCGGGGCGCTTGACGTCGCCGGAGATCGAGACGACCTTGGTCCCCGTCGAGGTCTCGGTGCCGATCTTGGCGTACTGCGCCGCACCCATCCGCATGATCGCCGGGACGGTCGCGAGCGTCTCGACGTTGTTGATCAGCGTCGGGCCGTGGTAAAGGCCCTCGATCGCCGGGAACGGCGGCTTCAGACGCGGGTTGCCGCGCTTGCCCTCCAGCGAGTCGAGCAGGCCGGTCTCCTCGCCGCAGATATAGGCGCCGGCGCCGCGGTGCAGCACGAGCGGCAGGTCCATCCCCGAGTGCAGGATGTTCTCGCCGAGATACCCGGCCGCGGCGGCCTCGGCGATCGCCGCCTCGAGGATGTCGGCCTGGTGCTGGTACTCGCCGCGGATGTAGATAAAGGCACGGTCGATCTCACCCGCCCAGCAGGCGATGACGATCCCCTCGATCAGCATGTGCGGGGACTTTTGCATCAGCTCGCGGTCCTTGAACGTGCCCGGCTCGGACTCGTCCGCGTTGCAGACCAGGTACTTGACCATGTCGCCATGGGGCAGGAACGAGACCTTGCGGCCCATCTGAAAGCCCGCGCCGCCGCGCCCGCGGATGCCGGAGTCCATGATCTCGCCCAGCACGGCCTCGCGTTCCATCGAAAGCGCCTTGCGCAGCGACTGATAACCGCCGCGGCGCTCGTACACGGGCAGCGTGGCCAAGCCGGGCTCGTCGATGCGGTCAAACAGGATCGTCGGCATCAGGACTCCTCAGGGGGCGGGCCGGCGGTGACGTTGGGGTCCACCGACGCGCGATGGCGCAGCTGCTTTGACTCGAGCACCGGCCGGCCGGCCCGCAGGTCGGCGACGATCTGCTCGGCGTCTGAGAGCACCAGCGGCCCGACGTACTCGCCGTCGATCGAGGCCATCGGCGCGATGTCGCAGGCGCCCAGGCACTCGAACGAGCGCACGTCCAGATCCTCGGCCCCACCGGCGGCGCGGACCATCGCGTCGAAGAACTCGTCGGCCCCCAGCAGCGAGCACGAGATGTTCGTGCACACGTAGAGGTCGTGGTGGTGGGGGCGGGGCTCGAGCTCGAGCATGTCGTAGAAGCTCGCCACCGAGGTCAGATAGGCGGGGGTGAGCGCCATCACGGCGGCGACCTGATCGATCGCGGTCGGCGAGCAATAGCCGTGCACGCCCTGGGCGGCGTGCAGCGCGGGGATCGCGGCCGAGCGCCGATCCGGGTACTTGGCCATCGCGGCCTCGATCTCCTCGCGCAGCGCCTGCGGCACCGGAGTCAGCGCGGGGTCCGGGATCAGCGCGGGCGGCTTGGTCAGATCGACCGCGTCGTCCCAGCCGGGGACGCGAGAGCCGTGCGCGAAGCGAGGGACTCGATCCCGCCCACCCGAGCTCATCGCCGGCTCGCGCTCATCGGTCGATGCCGCCGATGATCGGGTCCAGCATCGCCAGCGTGGCGATCAGGTCCGCGATGTAGGAATCCTTGACCATTGGCGCCAGCGCCTGCAGGTTGACGAAGCTCGGATCGCGCATATGGACTCGGGCCGGCTTGGCCGAGCCGTCGGCCCGCACGAAGCAGCCGAGCTCACCGCGAGCGCCTTCGATCGGGTAGTAGGCCTCGCCCGGCGGGACCCGGAAGCCCTCGGTGACGAGCTTGAAGTGGTGGATCAGCGCCTCCATCGAGGTGGCCAGCTCGTGGCGCGGGGGCAGCGCGACCTTGCGGTCGGGCGTGATGAACGGGCCCTCGGGCAGACCCTCCAGCGCCTGGGAGATGATCTTCACCGATTCGTACAGCTCGGCGTGGCGGACCCGGTAGCGGTCGTAGTTGTCGCCGACCGAGCCGACCGGGATCTTGAAGTCGAAATGGTCATAGCTCGAGTACGGAGCGGCCTTGCGCAGATCCCACGGATTGCCCGAGGCGCGCAGCAGCGGGCCCGTGACTCCGAGCCCGAGCAGCGTCTGCTCGTCGAGCACGCAGGTATTGCGCAGACGCTCGAGCACGATCTGGTTCTTCTCCAGCAGATCGGCGTACTGGTCGGCGCGGGTGGGCATCTCGTCGCAGAACTTCTTGACCTTGGCCGCGAAGCCGCCCGGGATGTCCTCAAAGACGCCGCCGACCTGGAAGTAGCGGGTGTGCAGCCGCTGGCCCGAGGACATCTCGAACAGGTCAAGGATCGTCTCCTTCTCGCGGAACGCGTACCAGAACATCGAGATCGCGCCGATGTCGAGCATGCTCGTGCCCAGCCAGACCAGGTGCGACATGATCCGGTTGAGCTCGAGGTGGATGACCCGCAGGTACTGAGCGCGCGGCGGCACCTCGATCCCGAGCAGCTCCTCGACCGCGCCGCAGAACGCCATCGCGTTGAAGTAGTAGGACACGTAGTCCATCCGCTCGACGACCGGGATGACCTTCCAGTAGGCCTTGTCCTCGGCGGTCTTCTCGATCCCGGTGTGGAGGTAGCCGATGATCGGCTTGATGTCGCGCACGACCTCGCCCTCGAGCGTCGCGAGCAGCCGCAGCACCCCGTGGGTGGCGGGATGGTGAGGGCCGATGTTCAGCGTCAGCAGCTCGTGGCTCTCGCCGACCAAACCATCCAGGTTCGGTGCCCCGGGCTCGGAGGAGAGGGTGATCGACTCCTCGCGTTTGCGGTAATCGCGGCTCACTGCCATTCGCCGTAGCCCGCCTCGTTGTGGGTGAACAGGACCGGTTCGCCGCCGATCGGGAAATCCCGGCGCTGCGGGAAGCCCTCGTAGTCCTCGGGCATCAGGATCCGGCGCAGGTCGGGGTGGCCGTCGAAGATCACCCCGAACATGTCGAACACCTCGCGCTCGGGATGATTGGCGCCGGGATACAGCTCCATCACCGTCGGGACGTGCGGGTCATCGATGCCGACCCGGGTTCGCACGGTGATTCGATCGACTTCGTGCATGTCGAGCAGCTCATAGATCACGACCAGCCGCGGCTCCTCGGGGTAATAATCGGCACCGTGCAGGCTGGCCAGGAAGCTGTAGCCCTTGCTGTGAAGCGTCTCCAGAACCGTCGGCACGTGCGCGGGGGCGACGTCGAGCACCGCCCGGTTGCGCGCGAACTCGGTGCCCAGCACCGACTCTGCGTTGACGGCGCGGAGCTCGTGGGCGGTCAGCTCGAGCCCGGTGGCGTCAGGCACCGGGGGATTCTCCGCGCGGCATCACGTTGACGGCGGCGTCGCGGCCCGGGCGGGCGGGGTCGGTGTTCCCGGTGCCCAGGATCTCCTCGGTGCCCTCGGCGTCGTAGCGCTTGCGCCAGCCCTCGGGCTCGTGGCCGTGGACCTTGTCGCGCAGGCGCAGGATCCCGTGGGCGAGCGCCTCGGGACGGGGCGGACAGCCCGGCACGTGCACGTCGATCGGCATGAACTTGTCCGACGGGACCAGCGCGTAGTTGTTGAACACGCCCATCGAGGAGCAGCAGGCACCCATCGAGATCGCCCACTTGGGGTCGAGCATCTGGTCATAGAGCCGGCGCACGACCGGGGCCATCTTGGTCGAGACGCGACCCGAAAGGATGATCAGGTCGGCCTGGCGCGGGGACGCGCGCAGAGCCTCGAAGCCGAAGCGGGCGATGTCGACGCGGGAGGCGACGATCGTCATCATCTCGATCGCGCAGCAGGCCAGGCCGAAGGTGAGCGGGTAGAACGAGTTGCCGCGCGCCCAGGAGACCGCCTTGTCGAGCGTGGTGGTGAGCACCCGCTCCTCCAGGTAGGCCTCGAGATCCTCGTTCTCGAGCTGGTTGTCGAGCATCTGCTTGGCGACCAGTTGCCGGGAGCGAAACTCCGACGGCGGGGTCACGTCGAGCGGCTCGCGCTTTATTTCCATTCCAGGGCTCCTCGCCGCCACACATACGCAAAGCCGAGCATCAGCAGCGCCACGAACACGATCGTCTCGGACAGCGCGAAGGTGCCGAAGGCCCGCAGCTGCACGGCGATCGGGTAGATGAAGATGACTTCGATGTCGAACAGGATGAACAGCATCGCGATCAGGTAGAAGCTGATCCCGAAGCGGAAGCCGCGCTGGATCTCGGAGGGCAGGCCGCATTCGTACGGTGTGTCCTTGCTTCGGTTGGGCCGGCGCTTGCCGACGAGCAGGTTCAGAACCGAAAACAGTGCGCCGATCGAGCCCCCAAGCACGAGGAAGACGATCGCCGGCAGATAACTGCGAAGCACAGACGCGTTTATACCACTCGGCGTTCGCGGCTTGTAACAAGTTGTTACTTGTGCGAAATGCGGCAAGAGCCGGGGCGGTAAGACCCGGTGGGCTTGAGCCGGGACAATGGCGCGGTGACGATCGTCCATCTCGTGGTCGGCGTGCTGAGCATCACCCTGGTGGCCGCGGCGGCGCTGTGGGGCGCGTGGTGCTGGTACCGGGTCGACAACAATCCCTGGTTCTGGCGCCTGTTGCGCGCCGGGCAGACCGCGGTCGTCGTCGATGTCGCGCTCGGCGGTGTACTGCTGATCATGGGCCGCAAGGAGCCCAGCCTGCACCTGCTCTACGGCCTGCTCCCGCTCGCCGTCTCCTTCCTCGGCGAGCAGTTGCGGATCGCCTCGGCGCAGATGGTGCTCGACGCCCGCGGCCACGGGTCCGCCGCCGAGGTCGGTGCGCTGCCCGAGTCCGAGCAGCGCGTTGTCGTGCTGACGATCGTCCAGCGCGAGCTCGGGGTGATGGTGCTGGCCGCGATCGTGATGGTCGCGCTGCTGGCGCGGGCGGCGGGCACGGCGGGCTGAGGCTGTCAGGCCCCGGGCAGCCCGTGATAGCGCCCCGAGTACCACAGCAAGGGCTCCCCGGCGCCCAGCCCCATCCCGGTGACCTGGCCGATCGCGATCGTGTGGTCGCCGCCGGCGATCAGCTCCTGCAGCGAGCAGACCGCCCAGGCCAGCGAGCCGTCGATCACCGGCACCCCGTCCTCGTAGCGATGTGCGACGCCCTCGAGTTTCTCGGACTCGGGCAGCTTGGAGGCGAACACCCCGGCGAGGTCCTCCTGGCCGGAGGCGAGCAGGTTGATGGCAAACCGCCCGGCCTCGCGCACGATCGGCAGCGTCCGGGCACGGTTCTCAAAGCAGACGAGAGCGAGCAGCGGATCCAGCGACAGCGAGCAGATCGCGTTGGCGGTCATTCCGCCGGCGCCTGCGGGCCCGGCGCTGGTGACCACCGCGACGCCGGTGGCGAAGCGGCCGAACACCTCGCGAAACAGCTCGGGATCGATCTCGGACGCCATCGTGGGCTGTTATAGCGACGACCGCGCCGGTGGCGCAGGGCGAGGCGCCGAAAAGAAAAGCGCCCCGGCACCGACACCTCTGGTTGCCGCCGTAGGAGGACGAACGCGCGTTTTGAAGGTGGCGAACGTCTTACAGTCGACGCCGGGGCTGGCT
>JALYTU010000733.1 GCA_030854125.1 Actinomycetota bacterium
GCTGAGCGACCGGTCTGCCGGAGACCGTGATCGTGAACTGCTCGCCGGTCTCCGCTCGGCGCAGGACGTCACCGACGTTATTGCGAAGCTCCTTCTGAGGAATCACCGACATCCTCACCCACGGTAGCAGAACTGCTACCTAATCGGCGATGAATACCAAACTCTTCCGCTCGCTGGTGCCTACCGGGTGGTTTTGGCCGCGTGCCGAAGAATTTCTTCTGAACGCCACGACGCGCGCCGACGCGAGCGCTCGGTCAGCCGCCGGTGCTCGTCGCCGACACGGGATTTCCCTTGGCGTCTTGCCTGCAGTAGGCGTTGATCGCGTTGCCGGCGTTGACGTACTTCGCCGTGGCAAACGCTGCGGCCGTGTTGGTCTTGATCGCGGCGTGAGCCCCGTCGACCTGGAGCTGGGCCTTGGCTTTGATGGGGCCGGGGGCGGTGCGACCGAAGTCGTCGATCGTGGCCTGGTTTGCCTTCAGCGTGCTCAGCAGCGTGCCGAGGGTCGCGTCGGCGGCGGTGGCCTTGGAGAGCTTGGCATTGTCGGCGCAGAACGTTGTCCGGCTGGCCGCCGCGGTGTGGCTGCTTGAGCTGCTGCCGCAGCCGGACAGGAGAACCACGACGGAGATCGCGGCGAGAATCGGACGGGAAGGTCTGCGCATGCGTGGGGTTCCTCTGAGCTGAGCCGGGGACGGGTCGCGCACCGAGAAACTATCGGCTCGGACATCGAGAGTTCAGTCCAAGCGGTTGACACATACCCATATAGGAATGTATTGTTCGGCCCATGGCCCGAGCAGCAACCACGACCGACGCGTTCAACGCGGTGGCCGAGCCCCGCCGGCGGCAGATCATCGACCTGCTGACCGACGGGGAACGGGCGGTCGGCGACCTGGTCCGCGAGCTCGGGCTCGGCCAGCCGCAGGTGTCCAAGCACCTGCGCGTACTCAGGGAAGTGGGGCTGGTGGACGTGCGCGACCAGGGGCGGCAACGGCTGTACCGCCTCAACGGTCTCGCGCTCAAGCCGATCCACGACTGGGTCAAGGGCTACGAGCGGCTGTGGTCGGAGCGCTTTGAGCTGCTGGACGACGTTCTGGAAGACCTCAACAAGGAGCAACGAGATGACAGTGGCGACTAGCGGCACGGCGACGGTTACCCTCCCGGCCGCCAAGCAGATCCTCATCGAACGCGAGTTCGCGGCCTCGGCGCCGATGGTGTGGCGTGCGGTCACCGAGCCCGCGCTGGTGCGGCGCTGGTGGCACGCCGGCCGCGGCGAGATGACCGAGTGCGAGATCGACCTGCGCGTCGGCGGCAGCTGGCGCTACGCGATGCGGCCCACGAGCGGGGAGGAGTTCGCCTTCTACGGCGAGTTCCTGGAGCTCGTTCCGAACGAGAAGATCGTCCAGACCGAGACGTTCGCGCCGTTCCCCGACGACGCGGCGACCAACATCACGACGCTCAGCGAGCGCAACGGCGTGACGCTGCTGAGCACGCTCGTGCAGCACACCACCGCGCAGGCGCGGGACATGCACATCAATTCCGGAATGGAAGGCGGCATGCAGGACGCGTTCGACCGCCTCGAGCAGGTCGCGATCTCGCTGGCCTGACTCTCGCCCCCCGCGTGGCGCCGCGACCGGGCGGCGCCACGCGCCGGAGGCGCCGGTCAGCCGCCCGGGGTCTGCAGCGCACTGACGTAGCGCGCAACGCTGCGCTTGATCACCGCCGGCGCATCGTCAATCTGGCTGTCCCAGAACGCGGCGTGCAGGGTGCGGTAGGGAACCGTGGCCAGCACGGCACCGATGCGCTCCACGGCGGCGGCCGGGAGCGGCACGCGGTTGGGATAGCTCCACAGAAAGCCGACGTAGCGCCGGTCGGGCACGGCAATGCAGACGTCGCCGACGAGCACGGTCCCGGCTCCGTCACTGCCGCCGGCCCAGTGCAGCACGGTCGCGCCCGGAAAGTGCCCGCCGGTTCGCAGCAGGGTGAGCCCGTGACCGAGATCAAGGCGCTCGCCGTCCCACAGCGCGATGTGCGGGTCCGGACGCATGATCCAGTCCGCATCATCGGCGTGCACGTGCACCGGGCAGTCGAAGTGGCGCGCCCATTCGGTCATCGCCGAATAGAAATGTGGGTGCGAGATGGCGATAGCGGACAGCCCGCCCCGGCGCTCCAGCAGCGCGGCGGTGTCGTCATCGAACAGCGTGATGCAGTCCCACATCAGCCTGGCCGGGCCGTGCGGAACGAGCAGGGCGCGCTGACCGATCCCGATCGCGGGCTCGGTC
>JALYTU010000116.1 GCA_030854125.1 Actinomycetota bacterium
CGCCGCGCGAACCGTGAACAAGGCGCGGGCCCGAGCGGGCGAGTCGCGTCAGGCGTCCCGGACGTCGATCGACGACATCTCCTCCGGGCGCCGTGGCGGCCTGCGCTCGGGCGCCGGCCCGGGCGGGCGCACCCGGGATCAGCTCTACGCCGAGGCCCGGCACCTCGGCATCAAGGGCCGTTCACAGATGAACAAGGCGCAGCTGCAGCGCGCGGTCGACCTCCACAAGCGCTAGCGCCCGCGGCGCGATCAGCATCGGGACCGGGGCGTCCTGGGCTCAGGTCTGGGGGTCGGGCTCCTCGCCACTGGCCCGGCGGATTTTCTCGATCGCCGCTCGCAGCAGCCGCGACACCTGCATCTGCGAGATCCCGATCCGCTGGGCGATCTCTGACTGGGTGAGGTCGCGCCCGAAGCGCAGAAACAGGATCAGGCGATCGGTGTCCGACAAGGTCCCGACCCCGGCGGCGATCACGCTCAGGTACTCGGCCTGCTCCAGACGCTCGTCCTCAGCTCCGAGCAGCTGGGCCGGGCTGAGCACCGTGGCGTCGTCGTCGTCGGACCCCGAATCCAGGGGTGTCGCATGACGCGCGTGGTAGGCCTCGATCGCCTCCAGCGTCTGTTCCTGGGTGGCCCCGAGCGCCTCGGCGAGCTCGGCCAGGGATGGCGAGCGTCCCAGCCGCGAGGAGAGCTCGTCAGTGGCCCGGGCCAGCTCGACCGCGCGTTCCTTGACGCCCCGGGGCACGTGCACGGCCCAGGCGCTGTCACGGAAATAGCGCTTGAGCTCCCCCAGCATGGTCGGCATCGCATAGGAGGAGAAGGCGAACCCCCGGTCGGGGTCAAAGCGCTCGATCGCCTTGAGCAGACCCACCATCGCGACCTGCGTGAGGTCCTCCAACGGCTCTCCGCGCGCGTGGTAGCGGCGGGCCACGCTGCGGGCCAGCGGCTCGAAGCGGGCGACGAGCTCCTCGAGCACGATCGGGTCGGCCTCGAGGCGGTACGCGGCCAGCAGCGCCTCCGTGTCGCGCCCACGCAGGGCGCCGCGGCCGGAACTCACGGCCTGTGGGGGCAACGGTCGAGCAGATGGTCAGGCGGCCTGCGCATGCGCATCCTCCATACTGAGACCCTGGATGCGACGGTCTGCGCCGGCGTGAGACCGGGAGCCTCCCATCGTTCACCGCTGAGTGTTCGCCGCCCGGTGTCGACCGGCCGCCGCGGACGCGGGCATGTTAGCCGCCCGCCGGGAGGATCAGGCCGGTTCGTCGTCGCGCAGGACGAAGACCTCGACCTGGAGGTTGCGCCGCAGGTCGTTGGCGCTCATGAACGAGTGCACCCGGCGCCCGACCGCGAGCTCAACGGCGGCGATCAATTCCTCGCGCATGGCATCCTGCAGTCCGAGCCGCCCGGCTGCGACGACATCGCCGTTGTCATTGGCCTCGAGCGTCTCCTCGGCGCGGGTGTAACCGCCGTCGATCAGGCAGACCACGAGATCCTGGTCGATCGTCGTTCGCGCGTTGGTCGGACCCCGGCCGACGTAATGCTTGTGCAGCCGGGAGATGGCGTTGGAGATCTCGACCGCCGGGGAGGCGACGAGGCCGGGATCCTCGGCTCGGGGATCGATGACGCCCATCAGTCCCCGGTGGGCACGACGGCGCGGTCGACCGGCAGCCCAAATCGCTCGCGCAGCTCTGACGTGTCGACGTCCTCGCCGTGCCGCTGCTCATCGGAGGCGTGGGAGAAGACGACGATCCGGTCGGCCGCGAACGTGGCCAGCGCATCCTGCGCGGCCTCGAGGACGTTTCCCTCACCGGTGTCCGCGGTGGCCGCCACGCCCCCGTCACCGAGTTGCTCGACGCTCTCGCGACGCACCGCGTCGGCCCGCTGAATCGCCTCGTCCGCGTCAGAGACCCAGAACCGCAGGGCGCTCTTGTGCAGCGCGGGAGCGACGACCATGACCTCGAGGTCGGCCGGATCAGAGTCGCCCGGCAGGGCGTCGCGCAGCTGTGCGGCCGAGACCGGCTCGGAGGTGAGGACGAGAACCTTCATTTCGCCGTGTGTACCCGCTGGGGGGCTTGGGCACGCATCGCTCGCCTCCTCACGGATCGCTCGTCCCGGGCCATAGAGAGCGTCGAAGCGATCCGCGTAGCGCTCGCTGATGACGTTACGCTTGACCTTCAGGGTCGGGGTCAGCTCCCCGTCCTCGATCGACAGATCGCGGTCCAGGATTGTGAACTTCTTGATCTGCTCGACCTGGGCGTAGTGCTCGTTGGCACGATCCAGCTCGGCCTGGACGAGATCGCGGACCTCGTCGGCCTCGGCCAGCTCGCTGACATCCTCGGACAGGCCCTGCTCCTTGGCCCAGGGCACGATTTCCTCGGGGTCGAGCGTGATCAGCGCGACCGGATAGGGCCGCCGGTCCCCGTGCATCACCGCCTGACTGATGAAGCGCGATTGCTTGAGATCGTTCTCGAGATTGGCAGGAGTCAGGTTCTTGCCGCCGGCGGTGATGATGATGTCCTTCTTGCGCCCGGTGATCTTCAGGTAGCCCTCGTCGTCGATCTCGCCGACGTCGCCGGTGTGCAGCCAGCCGTCGACCAGCGTTTCGCCGGTGGCGTCCGGGTTGTCCCAGTACTCGCGGAAGACGTTCGGTCCCCTGAGCAGGATCTCGCCGTCAGACTCCGCGATCTTGGCCTCCACGCCCGGCATCGGGCGCCCGACGGTGCCGAACTTGAAGTGATCCAGCGTGCCCACGGTCCCGACCGCCGTGGTCTCGGTCATGCCCCAGCCCTCGAGCACCGGCACCCCGCAGGCGTAGAAGAACTCGAGGATCTCGGCGGCGATCGGGGCGGCGCCGCTGACCGCCTGGCGGATCTCGCCGCCGAACAGCCCGCGGACCCGGCTGAAGAGACGCTCGTCGGCGGCATCGAAGGCGCTCTGCATCTCCTTGGGCACGTCCTCACCGTGCTGCCGGCGCCGGTGGACCTCGACGCCGAGCTTGACCGCCTCCCGGAACCGGGCCTGGTCCTCGTCGCTGGCCTGCTCCTGGAGCTTCATCGCCGCCGTGTACAGCTTCTCGAAGATGCGCGGCACCGACGGCAGGTAGGTCGGATGGGTCTCGACCAGCTCCTCGATCACCCGCTTGGTGTCGCCGCCGTAGTAGATGATCGTCGTGCCCAGCTCGTAGGAGGCCAGCTGACCGGTCAACGCGAACGCGTGGGCGAGCGGAAGGAAGAGATAGGTGCGCTCGCCCGGCGAGATGAAGTCCAGCTCGGTGACCATCTCGCCGACCGACATCGCGTTGCCGTGGGTGAGCACGACCCCCTTGGGGTTTCCGGTCGTCCCCGACGTGTAGATGATCGTGTAGATGTCATCGCGGCTGACCGCCGACTGGCGGCGATCGAGCTCTGCGTGGTCGCCGCGGCGGCCCTGATCGCGTAGGGCCTCGAGCGTCGTCTCGCCCGCGTCGTGCTCGATCCCGATCGTCGTGTTCAGGTCGGGCAGCTCCTGGCGCACCCGGTCGATCTTGGCGCGCTGCTCGCCGGTCTCGCAGACCACCGCACGGGCCCCGGAGTTGCTCAGCACCCAGGCGCACTCCTTGGGCGAGTTGGTGGGGTAGACGGGAACGACGATCGCGCCGGCGGCGGAGATCCCGTAGCTGGCCAGCGTCCATTCGACGCGGGTGTCGGCGAGAATCCCGACCCGGTCACCGGGTTCGATCCCGAGCGCGACGAGACCGAGCGCGATTTCGTCCACCGCGGTGCTGACCTGCGCAAAGCTCATTTCACGCCATTCGCCGTCCACCTTGTGGCTGGCCGCGACGAGCTCACCGAAGCGCTCGCCCGCCATGCCGGCCAGGGTCGCAACGGTGCCGTGCACCGCCGGGGTTTCCGTCGTGTCGCTCATCAGATCTCCTCCCTCGGGCTTATCACACGATCTTCGCAGCTTGGCGGCGCCGCTGAGGCGCGGAATCGGCGACCGGGCGGGATCAATCCACCGTCGGGGGCCTGGGTGGGCGCACTCAAGGGTTTTGAACACCCGGAAAGGGGTAAATTGGAAGGTGAAGTGGGGGCGACAGTGCGGTCGTCCCGGCGGGAGTCGCCCATCTAGTCCGCCGGGGCGTTTCTCTGCGTGCTGCGCCCTCGCTGACGCGGCTCTTGCCCCCGGCGCGCGACTCTGATCAGCGCTTCCTCGGTGCCGTCAGCGTGAGCAGGGCGGCCGACCCCGCCGGCACCGTGATCCGATAGATGCCACGGCGTGATGTGACAGGGTCGCGCACCGGCGCGGGGAGCGATCCGGTCATCGTGACCGCTCCGAAGCTCCTCCCGCCCAAGCTGATCGCGGTGGAGGCGCCGATGCCCGGCGCGGAGAGCCTCTGCAGCCGGCCCGTGGCGCCGAATGCGCGGCCTGCCCGGGATCCCACGCGCACGTCCACCGATCGTGACGGGCTGGCGTTGACGAGCAGGACGTGGCGGGCGCGGCCGGGACCGAACGTCGCCCAAGCACGCAGGGTCGCCGGGCCGTGTATTGCCACCGCGACGAGCCGCGATCCGGCTGGCGCGCCGCGCGCGAACAGCAGGGCTCCGTAGTAGGCAGGATGGACGGCCGCCGACCATCCGTCCGCCGAGCTGCTGATGTCGTACAGGGCGTTTGGCAGTGCGGGGTAGGTGTGCAGGTTGACGCCGTCGACCCCGTCGCGGGCAGCCTCAAACAGCGCGCCGGCCGCCCATAGGGCCGACGCCATCGTGTCGCTGACCCCGGCGCGGCCGTTGCAGGTGATCGAGCCCATCTCGTCGATCCGATACGTCGCGTGGTTGCGGTGCGCCAGGGCCACGTATCGGGTCAACCCTCGGAGGAGGTCGTCGATCGCGTACCGGCTGAGCATGTGGGAGAGCGACGGATACGCGGGCCGGCGCGGGCGTAGGACGCAGCTGTTGAGGCCATAGCCGTGCGAGGCAAGGATCCGTACCCGCGAGCGGGGTGAGAGGAACCGCCGGTAGGCCGCGAACCAGGACGGCTGCTGGGTGTCCGGTCCAGCGATCGGGACCGGGGGCAGGGCGTCCAGCACACGTGCGTAATCGCGCTGGAAGGCCTGAGGTCCCCAGCTCACACCACGCGAGAACACGGCCGCCCCGACGTCCGAGTACCACGGAAACGGCGTGCCGTTGCGTACCCGGTACCACGGGACGCTCGTGTACAGCGGGGGTTCGTTGCCGATGTCCAGGGCGGCGAGATAGCGCCGCGGGATGCTGGCGAGGAAGTTCCGAGCCTCGGCCTGGGCCACCCGGCGACTGTCGGCCTCGAGGTTGATGCCGAGGATCAGCCGTGCGTCGAGCGCCCGAGCAAGTGCGATCAGGCGCTGCGCCCAGCCGGGGGTCAGGCTGTAGGTGACACCCGGCGGTCGGCTCAAGCCCGGCGCGGGCCACCATGAGCGGTCGGTGCTCAGGCCGCCGATCCGGATCATCGGCCGGCCGGCCGGCGCGAGGTTGCGGATCAGCCGGACCAGGACCGGGTCGGGCCTGCCCGATCTCACCCAGTACGGCACGGTGCTGAACTCGAGCGCAAGGCCGACGAAGTCCGGACTGATCGGCCGCGTGATCACGGTCGGCGCCACGGACACCGTCGCCGCTTGCGAACCCGCCGCACGCGCGGCCGGTCTCACCGCGCCGCTTCGGCGGCCCGTAGCGCCGGCCACGCCCGCCATGCCCAGGACAACGCAGGCCGCGATCGTCGCCGCTCGTCGTCGCGTCCCGGGTCCCATCGCGGAGATTGTGTCGAGACGGGCGCGCGCCCGGTGCGCCGGTGCTACCCCCGGGAGCGACAGCCCGGACCGGCCGCTGGCTGGCGAGAGCCGACGGGCGATCCGGGCATGCGCCCGGCACGATTCGAACGTGCGACCTTCCGCTCCGGAGGCGGACGCTCTATCCCCTGAGCTACGGGCGCTTAGATGATCGGGGACGATCGGGACCGTGAGCTTAATGGAGATCGCGATCATCTCGGATACTCACCTTCCCAAGGGGAGCCGCCGTCTGCCCAGTACGTGCCTGCGGCGCCTGCGCAGGGCGGACCTGATCGTCCACGCGGGCGACCTCAGCACGGTGGCCGTGCTCGAGCAGCTGGAGGCCTGTGGTGAGGTGATCGCCGTGGCCGGCAACGTCGATGACGCCGGCGTGCGTGCCCGGCTGCCGCCGACCGCGATGGTGGCCGCCGGCCGGAGCCGGATCGCCGTTATCCACGATGCAGGCCCGGCCCGGCGGCGGCTGGCACGGATGCGCGCCCGCTTCCCCGACGCGGACGCGGTGATCTTCGGCCATTCGCACATCCCGTTGCACGAGCGCGACGGCGATGGGTTTCAGATCTTCAACCCCGGCAGCCCGACCGAGCGCCGGAGAGCTCCGCAGCACACGATGGGGATCGCGACGGTGGCGGCGACCGGGGTGAGCTTTCGCGTGCTCGAGCTCGACTGACACACTCGTCGCGCCATGGACCTGTCCCTGTTCTTCGCCGGTACCGGCGGCTCGGTGCCGACCGCCCGCCGCGGCCTGCCCTCGCTGCTGGTGCGCCGGGGCGGTGACCGGATCCTGTTTGACTGCGGTGAGGGAACCCAGCGCCAGCTCGTCGGCTCGGTCGGTCTGACCGATCTGACCGAGATCTTCCTGACCCACTTCCACACCGACCATTGGCTGGGACTGCCGGGGATGCTCAAGACATTCGATCTCCGGGGCCGGGAACGTCCGCTGGCGATCCATGGCCCCCCGGGGTTGCAGGCGCTGATCGCGCTCGTGGTCCGGATGGGCGGCCGGGTCAGCTACCCGCTGCACGTGATCGAGCTCGGGCCCAACGACGAGCTCACCCGGGACGGATACCGGATTGCGCCGGTGCCGGTCTCGCATCGCGGTTCGGCCTACGGCTACGCGATCTATGAGGACCCGCGACCCGGCGTGTTCGATCCTGGGGCGGCGCAGCAGCTCGGCCTCATCCCCGGTCCGGAGTTTGGTCGGGTGCAGCGCGGGGAGACGATCCGCGGGATCACTCCCGAGCAGGTCCTCGGCCCCACGCGGCCGGGGCGCAAGCTCGTCCTCTCCGGGGACACAGCGCCCTGCGAGACACTCGCGATCGCCGCCCACGACGCCGATCTGCTCGTCCACGAGGCCACCTTCGCCGACGAGGAGCGCGACCGCGCCCGCGAGACCGGACACTCGACCGCCGGCCAGGCGGCGACGCTCGCGCGCGATGCCGGGGTCGGCCTGCTCGCGCTCAATCACGTCTCCACCCGCCACCCACTGCGTCTGCTGCGCGAGGAGGCTCGAGCGATCTTCCCGCCAACGGTGATTCCACGCGACTTTGACACTGTCGAGATCCCCGTGGCCGAGCGCGGTCGCGCCGAACTGCACCGGTGGGAGGATCGCAGCCTGGTCGCCACTGACGGCGACCCCGTTGCCACGTCCCCGGAGGCCTCGGAGCAGCCATGACCGCCGGGCCCGGTGCTA
>JALYTU010000734.1 GCA_030854125.1 Actinomycetota bacterium
CGCCTACGTTATGCGGACAAGATCCCCACCGGCAGCGCTCTCACCAGCCCAAACGACCGGACAGGGCGCATAACCCAGCCGTCCGCGTAATGTCTGAAGTCATGCGGGCGCGGTCTGGCTCGTTGACCGCAGCCCTCCAGGCCGGCCTGGCGGATCAGCTGCGGGAACGTCTTGTGCACCACCCACTTCTGCAACCGCTCGCCGGTGGTGCAGACGAAGAACGCCGGGGTGTTCGGCTGCGGCCATTGTTGGTCGCGCAGGCGGACATAGTCGCCGAGCGCCCGGGTTGTGGTCGGGTGCAGCGGCACCTCGCGCCACTTCGCGTCCTTGCCGCGCACGCGCAGCACCCCGTCATCGAGGTCGACCTCCTGGCGATCCAGGCCGAGCGCCTCCCCGAGCCGCAGGCCGGTCGAGGCCAGCAACCCGATCAGCGTGCGGTGCGTCGCGCCTCGCAGCCGGGGCTGGAGCGCGTCGGCGGCAGCCATCAGCGCTCGCGTCTCGGCGGGCGAGTAGATATACGGCGCGAGCCGTTGCGCGCGGGCGGGCAGTAGATCCTTCGGCGGAACCTCGGTCCGCGGGTCGATCGTCACCAGATACCGGGCGAAGGTGCGGACCACCCCGAGCCGGCGAGCCCACCAGGCCGGCTTGGCGTCCTGGGGTAGCCGGGCCCAACAGACCGCCAGCTCGATCGTGACCGTGTCGGTACCGGCACGCTCTAGGAACGCGACGAAGTCGTTGAGCAGCAGCTCCTGGCTATAGAGCTGGTAGCCCAGGCTGCGGCGGATCGTGAGGTAATCCTTGAGCGCTTCACGCAACGGGCTCATGACGCGCCTCCCGGCCACGGCCGCGCCAACGCCCTGAGCGACCGATGGTCGACCTTGGCATAGATCTTTGTGGTCGCGAGCTGGCGGTGGCGCAGCACCTGCGCGACCTCCGGCAACGACCCGCCCGCCCGCAGCATCTCGGTCGCCGCGGTATGCCGGAGCCGATGGGCGTGAACAACCGGCAGCTCCGCGCGGACGCACGCACGATGCACGATCCCCGACACCGTCTGCCCGCTCAGCGGGCAATACGGCGCGCGGACGAGCAGAAACACCGCCCGCGAAGCGCTATGGGGCCGATATCGCAGATAGCTGACGATCGCCCGGCCAACGTCGACGGGCAACGGCAGACGGTCAAGCCGCGCTCCCTTGCCACGCACCTGAAACTCGCCGCGACGCCAGTCAACATCCTCGAGCTGCATCGCGGCGACCTCGCCGGCACGCAACCCAAGCCGCGACAGCAGGATCAACACCGCGTAATCACGCCGGCCGACCGCTCGCCGACGATCACAGCTCGCCAACAATCGCGCGACCGCCTCAGGAGGCAGCCCCCGCGGGAGGATGCGGTCACGACGATAGGCGACCGCTGGCACCGACCACTGCAACGGCATCGCGATCACGCCGGTCACGTGCAGATACCGCAGCAGCCCACGCAGCCCCTTGACCAGATCCCGAGCACCCGAAACGCTGCGCTTCGGGCACTCGCGCGCGAGGAACACACTCACGTCCTGCGTCGAGAGACGCTCCAGAGCAATGCCGTCGGGTTGCTCGTGAACACACAGGAACAGCCGCGCGACAAGCTCGTGGTGATAGATCGTGTGGGCCACCAGCCCCCGCTCGTCAGCCAAATACTGTCGATAGTCCGCAAGCAACCGCTCAACCGGTCCGTCCGGCGCCACCGACGCCGGTACTGCCGCGATCCCCGCCTCACGCAGATACGCCAGCGGGACACGCAGGCTCTGACGGGACAGCCAGGTGCGAGAACCGGCCGTTCGGCGGGCCTCGATAAACCGCTGCTGATGCTCGACCGCCAGCTCGTCCGGGCGCAGCCCCTCCACCTCAAGCCACCGGCTGAGATGACCGAGCTGACACAACCGCTTCTCGATCCTGCTCTGCGAGAAACCCGCGTCCGCCAACCACCGCGCGAACGCGACCGCGTACGGCTCCAACGGCCCCGGAGCCGTTCGAGACCAAGCACATCCACCCATCGCTGCCCTCCATCGATCGTGACACCAAGAACAGCGCCACGATCGACACCACCAGCGATTATGCGCAGTCGCGCACTACCCCATCCGCGCTACTTGCGAGGAAATCGAGGCCCCGTCAACCCTCACGTCAGATAATCGGCTGCGGCAGATAGTCCCCGGTGCAACGTCAACTCGACCGCAAGCTCCTTGATCGCCTCCAACAGCCGATCGTTCTCTGAACGCAACAACTCCAGCTCG
>JALYTU010000117.1 GCA_030854125.1 Actinomycetota bacterium
GGATTGCCGAGAGCGACCGGGCTGCCCAGTACCGCGTCAGCGCCGCCGAGGTGGAGGCGGGCGAGATCACGGCGGCGGCCCGCACCGAGGCCGAGCGCCTGCGCAGCGACAGCCACCAGGCAGCCGAGGAGGCCAGGACGACCGCGGCCAGCGAGGCCCTGGTGATCGCTGACACCGCCCGCCG
This sequence comes from Actinomycetota bacterium, assembly GCA_030854125.1. GTDB lineage: Bacteria > Actinomycetota > Thermoleophilia > Solirubrobacterales > Solirubrobacteraceae > Palsa-465. The sequence continues at coordinate 185 of JALYTU010000117.1, forward strand.
GAAGGCGGACGAGATGCTCGAGAAGGCCACCGAGGCGGCCGCGACCAGCCAGCGTGAGGCCGAGCGCTACACCCGTGAGCTGCTCTCAGAGGCCCGCACGACGGCCGACGAGGTCCGCAAGGAAGGTATGGAGCTGGGTGCCAACCTGCGCGAGATGGGCAACTCGCTGCGCTTCAACTCCGAGCGGCTGCTGCGCGACGTGGCCCAGATTCACGGTCAGCTCAGCTCCCGGATCGACCGCGTGGACAAAAGCCCACGGCTACCCCGCGAGGCGGGCGGGCAGACGAGCACCCGTCGCGCACGGTCGGGCGGGGACGACGAGCTCGACGTGCCGGAGTTCATTCCCCGAAGCTGAAATCGCGCGCGTGTAATACCCTTGCCAGCGACGTCGTTTTCGACGGGGCTGTAGCTCAGCTGGGAGAGCGCCGCCATGGCATGGCGGAGGTCAGGGGTTCGAGCCCCCTCAGCTCCACTGCAACCGGACCGCCGCGCCGGCGGCGGCCGGTCAAATGGACCCTCAGCTCCTCGGTCGCCGGTCAGCCAGCCGGTGGATCCGCATGCCGGGCGAGCTCCAGCGCGGCCGGTGGATCCAGGGCGGCGTTCCCCCGGGCCAGCTGCAGGGCGCGGTCGGCGAGCTCGGCCGCCTCGGCGCCGGTCACGCTCTCGTCGCGCAGCGCGAGCGCGAGCAGCACCTGGCGCATCATCTCCGGATCGGCGGTGTCCGGTGGCGGACCGGCCGGCGGCAGACCGCGCGCGGTGGCGAGCAGCCGCGAGGCGCTTGTGCCTGCGCCGCCGAACAGACGCCCACCGGGATGCTTGTCGGGAATCGTCGCCGCCACCGCGCCGGTGGCGGGGTTGACGAGGTTGAGCTTGCTGCGCAGACCCTGGCGTTCGAGGGTCAGTCGGTAGCCCGACAGCCGCAGATAGCCGAGCTGGGCGGCGAGCTGGGTGAACGCTGACGCCTCGGTCTCGTCACGCAGCCGGGTGTGGTGCAGGGTGATCTGCGTGCCGGCATCGGGCAGCGCGGGGTCCGGGTCGGGCGCCACGAGCAGAAACGCCTGCGCGCCGATCCGGGCCGCCCCCACCCCCCCGACCTCGACGAGCAGCTGATAGCCGCCGATCCCCAGCGCTCCGACGATCCCAGGCGGCAGCGGATGCTCGGCCAGATGGCCCGGGGGATGGCTCAACAGAGCGCCCCGGTCCGGCATGATTGCGCGCCACCGGTCATCAGTTGTCCAGCAGGCCGCCGACCATGCCCATCAGGCCACCGCCGCCTTCGCGCTGGGCGTTGCCGCCGGCGCCCTCGGCGACCGGCGGGTGGAAGTAGGCGCTCTGCAGGCCGACCCGGCCGGGGCCGGTGAAGCGGTTGAACACGAGGTTCCCCCCTCCCCCGCCGAGAAAGCCGGTCTTGAAGCCGTAGACCTCCTGGGACATCGACACCGAATGGTCGCGGTAGACCCAGCCTCCGGGTTCGATGTCGATCGACTCGCCCGCCTCGAGCACCTTCTCGAACACGTTGCCGTAGCCGTGAACCCAGACCACGCCCTCCTGATCGGCGGCGTAGAACTCGTCCACGAAGAAGCCGCCGCCGTAGAGCATGTTCGCAAAGCCCTTGATGCGGCTGTAGTCGTACTGGACGTTGCCGGTGGCGGCCAGGAATTGGTGCTCGCGTACGACGATCCCGTGACCGGCCGGCAGGTGCAGGGCGGCGATGTGCCCCGGGGCGTCGCGGCTGAAGGCGATCTCGCCCGCGGACTGAGCTTCGATCAGCAGCAGCGGCATCCCACCGAAGACCCGCCGCTTGAGGCCCTTCTTGAGCGGGTGAAGGCCGACTTGCATGGTCGGGTACTTCCACAGCAGCACGTGGTGCTCGAAGTACACCGGCACGGTGCCGTCCAGGGCCATGTGCAGAACGGGGACCAACTCGCCCTCGAGCCGGTAATCGAGGCCCGGCGCGGCGCCCTGGGTGATCGAGGTGGGGAGGATCGACGGAGCCGTCGGCATGGCGTAGCCCTTTGGTCTGATGAGTCACGGAGCGGCCACACACACCCGCCCCCGGTTACAGCGCCCACGCTACCGCGCCACGGCCCTGCGCGCAGGAGCAAGTACCGCACGACCGAATCCGCGCGGGCGTCCGCGCCCGCCGGTTCGGCCGGCCAGGCCTCATAATCGCCGCCGTGGCCCCGATCTACGTCACCGGACACCGCAACCCGGACACCGACTCGATCGCCTCGGCGATCGGCTATGCCGAGCTCAAGCGGCGCCTGGACTCCAGCACTGAGTACGTCGCCGTCCGCCTCGGCGAGTGCAATGCGCAGACCCGCTGGCTGCTGGACCGTGCGGATGCCCGCGAGCCGGTCCTGCTGTCCCACGTCATGCCGCGCGCCCAGGACGTCATGCAGACCAGCTTTCCGATGGCGCGTCAGGACGAGCCGATCCGCGAGGCGGGACTGGCGATGGCCAAGGCCGACCTCGAGCTGGTGCCGATCGTCGACGAGAACGGCGCGCTGACGGGCGTGCTGACCGAGCGCGCGCTGGCCCGCCGCTACATCCGGGAGTCGCGCCGGACCTCCACGCTGGAGGAGACCCCGACCTATATCTCGGCAATCGTGTCCGTGCTCGAGGGCGAGCTGCTGCTTGGTGAGGATCGCCAGATGTCGGGTCGGGTCTGGGTGCACTCGATGGAGAGCAGCACCGAGAGTGGGATCTCTGCAGGGGATGTGGTCGTGGTCGGAGACCGCGAGGACGTCCAGGCGCTCGCGGTCAACCTCGGCGCCGGGCTGCTGATCATCTCCAACTCGGCGCGCCCCTCGAAGGCGATCCTCGACCTGGCCGCCGAGAAGGGCGCGGCGGTCGCCGTGTCGCCGCTGGACAGCTACATCTCCGGCCGCATGATCACCCTGGCCGCCCCGTGCCGGGCATTGATGGACTCAGAGCCGCTGACCGTCAATCCGGACTTCCTGCTTGATGACATGTCCGAGCAGATCAAGGAGCTGCACTATGGCGCGGCGGTGGCGATCGACGGCCGCCGCCGCCCGGTCGGCCTGATCACCCGCTCAGACATCGTCGTCCCCCCGCGCCGCCGGGTGATCCTCGTCGACCACGCCGAGCAGGCGCAGGCCGTGATCGGGATCGGCGAAGCGGAGATCATCGAGATCCTCGACCACCACCACATCGGCTCGATCGAGACCCGGATCCCGGTCACGGCGACCTTCGATCCGGTCGGGTCCACGGCCACCCTAGTCGTCGAGCGCTTTCGCCAGAACGGACTGGAGCCGAGCCCCACGACGGCGCTGATGCTGCTCGGCGCCGTGCTCTCGGACACGGTGATCCTCAACTCGCCCACCACCACCGAGCGTGACCACGCGGTCGTGAGCTATCTGGAGCGAGCGCTGGACGTCGACGCCCGCGAGCTCGGACGCGAGATGTTCGAGTCCACCGCCGACGTCTCGGAGGTGAGCGCCGACGAGATCGTCAGCCGAGACGCCAAGGTGTACCAGGTCGGCGGTGACCGGACGATCTGCATCGCCCAGGTCGAGGTCGTCGGCCACGGGCTGCTCGAGCGAAAGGAGGAATTGCTCGATGTGCTGCGCTCTGAGCGCGACCGCAAGGAGCTGGCGCTCTACGCGCTGATGGTCACCGACGTGCTCGAGCACAGCACCGCGCTGCTGATCGCCGGGGACGTGGGCGCGGTGGCGAGGACGTTCGATGTCGAGGCGGAGGATTCAACCCTCACCCTCCCGGGGGTGATGAGCCGGAAGAAGGAGGTCGCGCCGAAGTTGATGACCGCGCTGTGAGCGCGGGTCAGGCTCCGCCGCGAGTCACGCTCAGACCTGCGCGGCGAGCGCGGGCGCCTCGCCCCAGAGCTGCTCAAGGCGATAGAACTCGCGCGTCTCGGGGGTGAAGATGTGCACGACGACGTCGAGGTAGTCCAACAGGATCCACCGGCCCTCGGTCACGCCCTCGACCTGACGCGGGAGCAGGTCATGCTCGGTCTTGAGCCCGTAGTGGATGCCGTCATGGATGGCTCGGGTCTGGCGGTCGGTCCGCCCGGTGCAGATCACGAAGTAATCCGCGAAGCCGACCATGTCCCGCAGATCCAGGGATACGATGTCCAGCGCCTTACGATCCGAGGCCAGCTCGGCCACGATCGCCGCCGTGGCCTCGGGGGTGAGGGACCCGGTCGTCGTCATGCAACCTCCGTGTAGAGCCGGTGCTCGGCGATGTAGCCGGCCACGGCATCGGGTACGAGATAACGGATCGGCTGGCCGCTGCGCACACGGCGCCGCACCAAGGTCGAGGACACTCCGATCCGGGGCATCGAGAAGAACTGGGCGCGCTCACCGCCGGGCACTGACTCGAGCGCCGCCTCCACCGAGGAACGAGCCGTTCCCCGCCGCTTGGCCACCGCCACCGTGGCCAGCTCGAGCACCCGTTCCGGCTCGCGCCAGCGGGGCAGACCGGCGGCGATGTCGCCACCGACGATCAGGAAGAGCTCGGCATGGGGGTCGTTCGCACTCAGCTCTGAGAGGGTATCGACCGTGTACGACAGGCCGTCACGGGAGAGCTCCAGGGCCGCGACCTCGAAGCGCTCATCCCCCTCGATCGCCAGCCGGCAGAGCGTGAGCCGGTGCTCGGCCCCGGGCTCGTTCTCGACTGGCTTGTGGGGCGGGATCCGGGCCGGAATCATCAGCACGCGGTCCAGTCCGAGCTCGCGGTGCGCCTCCTGGGCGCAGATCAGATGGCCGAGGTGTGGCGGGTTGAACGTCCCGCCAAGGATTCCGACCCTCATGGCTGCCGCCCCGGGTCGGGGGCCCTAACGACGGATATGGCCGTCGCCCTGCACCAGGTACTTGACCGTGCACAGCTCGGGTAGGCCGATCGGACCACGCACGTGGAGCTTCTGAGTCGAATTGCCGATCTCGGCCCCCTTGCCGAACTCGCCGCCGTCGGTGAACCGCGTCGAGGCGTTCACGTACACGCAGGCGGCATCGACGCCCAGCTCGAACGCGGTCGCCGCGGCCAGGTCCCGGGTCACGATCGCCTCCGAATGACCGCTGCCATGACGGTTGACATGGTCGATCGCGTCCTGGACGCAGTCAACGACCCCAACCGCCAGCTCGAGCGCCAGGTACTCCGTGTCCCAATCAGCGTCCTGCGCGGGCTCCAGCTCGACGCCGCCACCGGCGGCCCGTGCGCGGTCATCCCCATGTAGGCGCACGCCGGCATCGCGCAGAGCCCCGAGGGCCATCGGCAGGAAGGTCGCGGCCTCGTCCGCATGCACGAGCAGCGTCTCGGCGGCATTGCAGGTCCCCGGCCGCTGGCACTTGGCGTTGAGCACGATCTCCAGCGCCGCGGCCAGGTCGGCTCCGGCGTCGACATAGACGTGGTTGTTGCCCGAGGCGGCGTAGATGACCGGCACGGTCGCCACCTCCTTGAGCGCGGCCTTCAGGCCCTCGCCGCCCCGCGGGATGATCAGGTCCACGACACCGGTCTGGGTGGCCAGCTCGGCCAGTTCGCGGCGATCCCCGCTGCCGAGCAGGGCCAGCGCCCCGGCCGGCAACCCGGCGCCGGTGGCGGCCTCCACGGCGACGGCGCCGAGCACGGCGTTGGAGTACATCGCCGAGCTCGAGCCACGCAGTACCACGGCGTTGCCGGACTTCAGGCACAGCGCGGCGGCATCGATGGTCACGTTGGGGCGGGCCTCGTAGACGACCGCGATCACCCCGAGCGGCACCCGGACCCGGCGCATGCGCAGCCCGTTGGGCAGCGTGCAGCCGTCGAGCACCTCACCGACCGGATCGGGCAGCACCGCGATCGCCCGCACGCCGGCGGCCATCGCGGCCACGCGGACAGGATCCAGGGCGAGTCGGTCCAGCAGCGCGGACGACAGGCCGCTGGCCTCGCCGTGCTCGAGGTCGCGGGCGTTGGCCTGCAGGATCTCGGGCGTACGCTGGATCAGCGCGACCGCGATCGCCTCCAGCGCGGCATCCTTGACCTCGGTGCTGATCGCCGCCAGGGTGCGCGCGGCACGCCGGGCGGCGGCGCACACATCGGCTGTCGAGACGGTGCTGCTGGCCATGGTCACAGGGTAGGGGGCGCGCCGGGTTGCATGATGTCGAACCTCATCCGAGCACGAAGTAGTCGCGGTGGATCGCCTCCTCGCTGGCCCGGGGCAGCCGGGTCTGAACGTCGGCGGACTTCATGCCGCTGACCTCGCGCAGTTCGGCGGCGGAGTAGTTGCAGATGCCCTTGCCGACGGCCTCCTCTCCGGTCAGCACCTCGACGGCGTCCCCGGCGGCGAACGTCCCCAGGACCTCGACGACCCCGACCGGGAGCAGGCTCGTACCACCCTCGCGCAGCGCGCGGGCCGCGCCGGCGTCGACGAGCACCCGACCGCGCGTGGGCTTGGCGTACTTCAGCCACAGCTTGAAACTCGAGAAGCGTCCCTCGCGGGCCTCAAAGCGCGTTCCGACATCCACCCCCGCCACCGCGGATGCGATCATCCCCGGCTGCAGCCCGCTCGCGATCACGGTCTCGATCCCGGCTGCGGTCGCCATCTCAGCAGCGACGACCTTGGACCGCATCCCCCCCGAGCCCAGCGCCGAGGTCGCGTGGCCGATGTCCAGCCGGTCGAGCTGGGAGAACTCCCGCACGCGGGCGACGCGCCGGGCGCCGGGGTGGGTCCGCGGGTCGGCCTCGAACACGCCGCCCGCGTCGGTCAGCAGGATCAGCAGCTCAGCGCCGAGCAGGATCGCGACCTGCGCCGCGAGGAAATCGTTGTTGCCGAACGAGATCTCGTCCGTGGTGGTCGTGTCGTTCTCGTTGATGACCGGCACGACCCGCCATTCCAGGAGCCTGCGCAGCGTCTGGCGGGCGTTGAGGTAATGGGTGCGGGCACTCATGTCAAAGAACGTGAGCAGCACCTGGGCGGTGGGTAGGCCGCGCGCGCGGAACAGGTCGTCGTAGACCTGGTACAGCTTGCCTTGCCCGACGGCGCTGGCGGCCTGCAGCTCATCGATCGCGCGTGGGCGCAGCGGCAGGTTCATCACACCCATCCCCCGGGCGATCGCTCCGCTGGTGACGAGGATCACGTCGCGGCCGGTGCGGTGCTCGGCGGTCAGCTCGTCGCAGATGCGTCCCAGCACGTCGGCGCGCACGGCGCCGCGATCGTCGGCGACGATGCTCGAGCCAAGCTTGACGACCAGACAGCCCACCGGCCAGAGCTTAGGGCGGCCTGGCGCCGGCTATCGCGGGGGTGGG
>JALYTU010000735.1 GCA_030854125.1 Actinomycetota bacterium
TCCGCCCGCCGGCCAGCGTGCAGAAGATCGGAGCCCTCGCGCCGGGCTCGAGCTTTTTGCGGCGGTCAATCCACCGGGCCAAAAGCGCTGAGGTCTGCTCGTCAAGCCCGACCGTCCGGCTGCGGTCGCCCTTGCCGTGACGGACCCGCACCGTGCCCGCCTGCAGGTCGACGTCGCGCAGCTCGAGCGCGAGCGCTTCGGAGATCCGTAGGCCGCAGCGCCACAGCACCGCGATCAGCGCCCGGTTGCGCACCCCCGTCGGCGCGCGGGTCGAGCACGCCTTCAAGAGCGCGATCGCCTCGGCCTCTGACAGGACCTCCGGCGGGCGACGCCGGGACGTCGCCGACGAGCTCGCCGACGTCGACCTCGGCTTGGTGGCGGTCATCGCGCGGTGGCCGCGGCGAGCTGCTCCACGTCAGCCTGGCGGGCCTGATCTTCAGCCCAGCCGGCCGCGATCAGCTCGGCGACGAGGCCGGCGATCAGCTCGCCGATTTCCGCGGCCAGGTGCCGGCGGTCCTCGCTGATCTGCTGGTAGTCGCTAAACGCGCGGTGGATCGCCCAGTGGGCCTCCTGCAGGCCGGGCAGCACCGCCGCCTCAACCTCAGCCGCCGGAAGACCAGCGCGCAGCGCGTCGCTCATGCGTCCGGTGATCACGCTCCCACCCTCATACACCCCGACCGCCGCGGTGTCGTCATAGAGCAATCCGAGCGCGTCGGGGTGAAGCCCTGTCCACAGCTGGCCGTTGCCCGCCCGCAACCGGTCCTGGCAGTCGTTGAGCTGCTTGGCGAGCCCACGGTCGGTCTCAAACGCGTCGGCGAGCCGGCCAGCGAGATGCCGGGCGGCCTCAGGCACCTGGTCAGTCATCAGCCACCTCCGCTCGTTGAGTCACGTTTTGGGTGGCGGGCTTAACAGGTCAGTGCACCACCCCGTTTGAGTTGAGTGAAGGTTCTCAGGGGGTCCAGACAGCTGGTGCTGCCAGGCAGCCAGATCTGCGTGCCAGGACGGGCGTGTAGGACGGATATAGCGACCGTCGTCACGGAGCCGAGGCCCTAGGCCGAGGCGCAGTGGCGATAGTCGCTGCCGCTTGTCGACCGCGGGGTACCCGGGGGGCTGGTTGTTGGCGGCTGCTGGTTAGCTGTGCTCGAGCGGCTCGGGCAGCAGGGCGGCGAAGTGCTCTGCCGGTGTCATCCACCCCAGCGTCTTGCGGGGTCGGCCGTTGAGCTCTGCCGCGACCGCGTCCAGCTGCTCCTGGGAGACCGCCGCTAGGTCGGTCCGCGCCGGGAAGTACTGGCGCAGCAGGCCGTTGGTGTTCTCGTTGGTCCCGCGCTGCCAGGGACTGTTGGGAGCACAGAAGTACACCTGCACGCCGCTGTCGACAGTAAACCGGGCATGCTCGACCATTTCCTTGCCCTGATCCAGGTCAACGAGCCACGCAGCTGGGACGGCAACGACGCGATGCTCTGCGCCAGCGCCACGCGGACTGGGTCGGCCTTATGACCATCGGGAAGCGCCACCAGCTGCGTGTAGCGGCTGGTGCGCTCGACCAGGGTCGCGATTCCGGTCGGGCGCTTGCCCAACAGCAGATCGCCCTCCCAATGGCCAGGCACAGCGCGGTCTTCGACCTCAGCCGGACGGTCGCTGATCATCACCATGTCGCCCAACCGCCCGCGCGCTTCCGGCGCATCCGGACCCCGTCGCGGGCGCCGGGTGCGCCGGCGCCGGCGCAGATGGGCGCACAGCTCATCGCGCAGCGCACCACGCGACTGCACGAACAACGACAGATAGACCGTCTCATGAGACACCTGCATCCCCAAAATCATCAGGGTAGATCCGGCGCAACCAGCCCGAGATCTGCTCCGGAGACCAGTTGCGCTCAACCTCCCGCGAGATCGTGGTGTGGCTGCGACCGATCGCCACGCCGATCACGCGACACCCATCCCCCCGTGCCAGTCCCCGCGAGATCTCCTCACGCTCACGCTCAGACAAGCACCGCCGCGACCGCCGCCGCGGCGCCGGCCGGACCCCGCCCACCGAGGACAAATAGCGCCACACGTACTCGTGGCGCACCCCGAGCCTGCGCGCCACATCCCGCAACGACCGGCCCTCACCCCACAGCTCCCACACCCGCTCCTGCTCGCACTCAGACAGACCATGACGCTTCATCGTGTCGCCCACCTTCATCAGCCAGGCAGCCAAGCAAACCGCCCGGATGTTCAGGTGGTGCGCCGATCAGCTGAATCCGCCATCCTTTTCGTGAC
>JALYTU010000736.1 GCA_030854125.1 Actinomycetota bacterium
GTCCACCGGCTCGGCCCGTGTGACGGCGACGATCCCCGGGCCTGGCGAGTCTCCGGCAACGGTGCGCAGCTCATCAACACCGGCTCCTGGCAGTACGAGACCCTGCTCGCCGGCCGAGGCGAGCCGCCGCATCCCTACTGGCCCGGCGGCGCGGTGCTGCTCGAGCCCGGCCGCCCGCCACGCGTGCTCGGCCTGCTCGACGATCTGCGCCGGGCCGATCTGAAGCCCGGGGACCGCTAGCGTTGCAGTCGCGATGCCGAGACTCCTCTTCTGGACCCAAGTGCTGATCGTGGTCTTCGTCCTCGCCGGAATCGTGATCGCTGTCACCCGGCTGGCCTGAGGCCGGCCGTCGCGTGGCTGCCATGGTCCGAGCGATCATCGTCGGCACCGACGGTTCGCCGACCGCGGCGACCGCGGTCCAGTCGGCGATCGAGATTGCGCAGGCGCTCGGCGCTCGGCTGACGATCGTCAGCGCCTATGAGCCCGTGCCCGAGGGACGCCTGCGCCACGAGCGCGTGGCGGCCCCGGCGGACGTGCAGTGGGCGGTCAACCCGCGCGAGCACGTCCTCGCCTTGCTACAGGCCACCGCTGATCAGGCCCGCGCCGCCGGCGTGGCCGAGGTCGACGCGGTCGCGCGGGTGGGCGACGGGGCGGACGCGATCATCGACGTGGCCGAAGAGCAGAGCTGCGATCTGATCGTCGTCGGCAACAAGGGAATGACCGGCGCGACGCGGTTCCTGCTCGGGTCGGTCCCCAACAAGGTCTCACACCACGCCCCCTGCTCGGTGATGATCGTCCGCACGAGCTGAACCGGCCGGCGGGCTACCGCTGCGCGGGGCTGGAGCTGGCGCTGATCACCGGGTGGGGTGAGGTGGCGTTGCCGGCGTTGATGATCCCGTAGCCGTAGGCCGGGTTGGGCCGGCTGCCGCCCAGCGGCGTGGCGGTCTGCTCCAGGCGCGCGAGCAGCTGCGCGGGCGATGGGCGTCGGCCGATGACCCCGCTGGCGATGACCAGCGCCGCCGTTGCGCTCACCTCCGGCGCCGACATCGACGTCCCGATGTAGTAGCCGGGATAGCCAAACCGGGCCCAGTGCGGAATCGAGGTGAGCGTGAGCTGGTAGATCGAGGGCAGGTTGCGGTCCGGGTGGCAGAGCGGATCGGTGGGCATGATCGCGTCGCTGCCGCCCCCCGGGGCAACCAGGCTCAGACTGGAGCCGTTGTTGGAGTAGTCGGCCAGACACACGTCCTTGGTGGTCGCACCGACCGACACCACCCCGCGAGCTCGCGCGGGGTAGGCGATCTGGTTGCTCTGATCGTTGCCCGCCGCACCGACGACCATCACGCCGCGCGCGTGCGCGAAGTTGATCGCACTGACGATCTCGGGGATGTCCGAGGCCGAGGTCACCTCGTTGGGCAGGAACTCGAGGCTGAGGTTGATGATCTGCGCATGGTGGGCGACCGCGTAGCGGATGCCCTTGGCGATCGTGGCCTCGTCGCCCAGGCCGCTGGCGTCGAGGATCCGCACCGGCATGATCGAGGCGCCGTAGGCCAGGCCGGTGAGGGCGACGCCGTTGTTGGTCGATTCGGCAACGACCCCCGCCACGAACGTGCCGTGGCCGTTTCGGTCTAACGGATAGGCGTTCTTGGAGACGAAGTCATAGGGCGAGACAAAGCGGGTACGGCGGAAATCCGGAGATTGGTGGAACTGCTTCCAGTCGCGGTAGGCGACCCCGGTGTCCAGCACGGCGACCGTCACACCGCGCCCACCCGGGCGGCGCACCCCGAGCAGGTTGGCCCACGCCTCCGGCGCGTCGACGCCCGTGATCGGCAGGAGGTTCCACTGCAGCCGCTCCCACCCCTGGGTCCGGCCCTGCTGTCCGGGATCGTTGGGAAAGAACGCTCCGGCGCTGTGCGCGATGTAGTTGGGCTTGACGTAGGCGATCCCGGGCTCGCGGCGCAGACGCTGGATCGCGGACGGCACGCTCTCGCCGCGGCCCAGGCGCAGCAGCCGCGAGCGCGGTGCGAGCCCGGCATCGGGCACAGCGCGGACGCCCATCCGGCGCTCGATCGTCGCGGCGGCCACCACCGCCGGCCCGGGTGCGTAGCCGACTAGCACCTCGTGGGGGACATAGGCGGGGCCGGTGATCGCGTCGCGTCCGGTCGCACCGGGCCCAGCCGGAGCGGGAGGGCCGAGGGCGCGGGTCAATGTCGCGTGGACCGGTGTCCTCGCCCACGCGCCATGCGCGGCCGTCGGCGAT
>JALYTU010000118.1 GCA_030854125.1 Actinomycetota bacterium
CTGCTGCTCCGGGCCAGCGCGAGCACACGCCGGCCCGCCCGGCGCTCTCGCTCGGCGCCCGCCGCCAGTTCTCCCAGCGCGAAATGCTCGGGCGCGCCCAGCACGAGCGTGGCGTCCGCCAGCTGCACGGCGCTCCACTTCCGTCGGGAGTTGAACGGCACCTCGGCGATCGCTGTTTCCGGATCGCTGGGGTAGGCGTCGGCGATCGCGTCGACGGTGCCGTTGCGAAGCGACGAGCTCGCGCCGTAGCGCCCAAGCTGCCGCTCGAGATCGGTGACTCCTTCGGCCGGGGTCGCGCCGGCGGCGCGCAGCGCGGACTCGGTGAGCGTCCCTGTCTTGTCCAGGCAGATCACGTCGACCGAGGCCAGCGACTCGATCGCGTTCAGCTGCTGGGAGAGGACGCCTCGGCGCGCCATCCGGATCGACGCGACGGCGTACGCGAGGCTGATCAGCACGACCAGTCCCTCGGGGACGAGGCTGACCACGCCGGCGGTGGCGGTTGCGACCGCCTCGTGCAGAGGGGTGTGACGATGCCACAGCGAGTAGCCCAGGACGGCGCCGAGCAGGACCACCAGCGCCACTAGGCAGATCAGCAATCGGTTGACTGCCTGCTCCAGTGGGGAGCGGGGGTGGCGAAACGAGCGGGCTTCGCCGAGCAGGCGCCCGGCGTAGCTGCCGGCGCCCACCGCTGTCACCCGATAGCTGCCCGAGCCCTCGGCGACGAAGGCGCCTGAGCGCAGCTGCTCGCCGGTGGCGCGGGGTACCGAGTCGGACTCGCCGGTCAGGATCGACTCGTCGAGCCGCAGGTCGACGGCGCGTGAGAGCTGCCCGTCGGCGACGATCTGATCGCCGGCCTGGACCGCGACCAGGTCGCCCTCCACGACCTCGGTCGCCGCAACGCTGCGGGTGGAGCCGTCACGGAGCACGGTCGCGTGCGGCGCGACGAGCAGCGCGAGGCGGTCGAGCGCTCGCTTGGCGCGCACCTCCTGCGTGATCCCGATCGCCGTGTTCGCGACCAGGACCCCGAGAAACAGTGCGTCACGCCAGTCGCCGAAGATCAGGGTGATCGTCCCGAAGCAGGCCAGGATCAGGTTGAAGACGGTGAAGACGTTGGCGCGAACGATGCTCGCGTAGGAGCGGCTACCGCCGATCTCGCTCGCGCCTCCTCGCTCCGCCAGGCGACGCTTGGCTTCGGCCTCGCTTAGGCCGGCGGATGGACCGGCCGGAAGCGGGGATCCCGCGCCCGGCCGGTCGACAAAGCGTTTGCTCTCGCCTGCTGGGGTTCTCTGGACCGAAGCCATGTGTAGCCCTATCTCCGCTTCCCGTCGAACCGCGGCACGGTCCACAGCCTCGGGGTCTCCGCGATCACGACGGTAGCGGTGTCCCTACCGGGGAGCCGGTGGCCGTGGAAACTGGCTCCGGTGGCGTGTCCTGGCCGCCCATGTCGAGGCGGAACGGGGGGTAGCGGTCGGTCATCAGCAGGCTGTAGGCCCCGACCCGGAATACCCAGCGGTTCATCCCGAGCACGAAGTCGTAGATCGGCTTCGGATAGCGGGCAGTGAACAGCAGCACAAATCCTGCGATCAGGACCATCAGCGAGATCAGGCCGCCGGGCGTCAGTAGGACAACGTCTTGGCTCCCCGTTCCGAGCGCCCAGCCGGCGTCGACGAACACCGCCACGATCAGGTAATGCGGGATCGCCAGCAGCCACCATTTGACGAGCGCCAGTCCACGGGAGAGATGCTGCGGGTAGTCGACCTCGAGGCGGGCGGGATAGTCGGGCACGTCCTTGAGCGTGAACGGCGGGTAACGGTCGGTGCCGAGCGCGCTGTAGGAGTAGAACCCGACCCTCCAGCTCCAGCGCAGCACGCCAACGTTGAAGTCGAAGAGGCTGCGGGGGTAACGGCCGCTGAACAGGATCGCGAACCATGCGACCACAGTGCTGGCGAGCAGCCCGATCCACAGGAACGCGAGGATCACGAAATGCGGGATCGCCAGCACCCACTTGACCAGCCACAGACCGCGGCTGAGCGGGCAATCGAGGGTCCCCTCGATGCGGAGCGGATAGCTGATCGAGGGATGGGGAGAGGTCATGTGGAGCTTCCTTTCAGGGGAGAATCAGACGGCCCTGCGTTGCATCAAAAACTAGATTCGGATTGGAAGCATGGCCATGGGTGCCACTGCGCATCCTCGCTGGCCGTCTGCTCAGCTCACCAGCTTCGGCGATACTGATCCCGCCCCGATGTCCAGCTCTGACCAGCTCCCAGCCGTTCGCGCCGCCCGCGGGAAAACCCCGGATCGCCCGTCCGGCCAGCCGGCAGATAGGACGGAATCGCCGCCGCGGCGGGCGGTGCCGATGTTGTGGCGTGTGTTCGCCGCCAACGCGGCCGTGTTTGCGCTGGCGTTCGCGCTGCTGGCGCTCAGCCCGGTGACGATCCACGCGAGGATCCGGCTCGTCGAGCTGGTGGTGCTCTTGGTCGGCTTGGTCGTGATGCTTGGTGCGGACTTGCTGCTATTGCGCCACGTGCTAGCGCCGATTCACCGACTGGCGAGGATGATGGGGGCGATCGATCCGCTAAATCCGGGTCAGCGGGCATTGGGCTTTGAGCACACGAGCAGCGAGGCGCTTGCACTGGGGCAGGCGTTCAATCAGATGCTGGATCGGCTCGAGGGCGAGCGCCGCGAAAGCTCGGCGCGGGCACTGGCGGCGCAGGAGGCAGAGCGGCTGAGGATCGCGCGGGAGCTGCACGATGAGATCGGGCAGACGCTGACTGCGGTCGCGTTGCGCGCCGAACACGCCTCCTCACGCGCGGAAGCCGATCGCGGGGAGCTGGTGCAGCTGGCCGAGATCGTCCAGCACACTCTGCAAGACCTCCGCCGGATCTCCAGAGAGCTGCGGCCAGAAGCCCTAGACGAGCTGGGCCTGGTCAACGCATTGATTACGCTCTGCGAGCGAGTCGGGCAGCAAGATAGGCTGCGAGTTCACCGTCGGCTCGACGTCTCCCTCCCGGAGCTGCCGTCGGACGTCGAGCTGGCGATCTACCGGATCGCCCAGGAGGCCTTGACCAACGTGACGCGACACTCGAACGCCTCGGAGGTCACGGTGGCCCTGGGTCGATCCGACGGCGAGCTGGTGTTGAGGGTGTCAGACAACGGAGACGGGCTTCCCGCGCCTCTGAGCGAAGGTGGCGGGCTGGCGGGCATGCGCGAACGCGCGATGCTGATCGACGGAGATCTGCGGATCGAGTCAGAACCGGATTCCGGCGTTGCTGTGAGCTTGCGGCTAACCATGGAAGGGGAGCTGTGACGCCCACGCCGCTAAAAACGCGGGTGCTGCTCGCCGACGACCACGCGGTCGTGCGCAGCGGTTTGAAGATGGTGCTGGACTCCGAGCCCGACATCGAGGTGGTGGCGGAGGCGGGCGACGGCGCCGAGGCGGTGCAGAAGGCCCTGAGCGACGACGTCGATCTGGCGATCCTCGACGTCGCGATGCCCAGGATGACCGGCCTGCAGGCGGTCGCGGAGCTGCACCGCCGCCGTCCCGGGCTGCGGGTGCTGATCCTCTCGTCGTATGACAACGAGCGGTACTTCTTTGAGGCGCTGAAGGCCGGGGCGTCCGGGTACGTGCTCAAATCGGCGGCGAATCGCGATCTGGTCGAAGCGGTCCGAGCCAGCATGCGCGGTGAGCCGTTCCTGTATCCGGCGGCGGTCACAGCGTTGATCCGCGATTACCTCGAGCGCGCGCGCCACGGCGAGGCGACGCCGGAGGACCCCCTCACCCCGCGCGAGCAGGAGGTGGTGAAGCTGATCGCCGAGGGACACACCAGCGAGGAGATCGCCGAGACGCTCGTGATCTCAAAGAAGACCGTCGAGCGCCACCGCGCAAACATCCTTGAGAAGCTCGGGATGCGAAACCGGGTCGAGCTGACCCGCTACGCAATCCGCCGCGGCCTCGTCGAGCCCTGACCCGCGCCGCGCGGGGCTCACGCGATCACCGCGTCAGCCCGGCGACGGACGGGTTCGTACGTCGGCAGGTACGGGTGTGACCTTTGCGCGGGAGGGAGGGCTCGAAGCGCAACAGCCGTGGCGCAACGACCACCAGTTCCGGCGGCTCATCTGCGCGACCACGGCCGGGGACGATCAGCGCCCGGATCACGGTCGGCCACCACCGCCGCGGCCTGATCGCTTAACGCGATCGCGCATCGCGCCAGTCCCGCGAGCGAATGGGCGCTGCTCCACGCGTTCTTGACGGTCTTTCTGGCCCGGTTTGTGCTCTGCGCGCCCGCGCCGGCGTCGCGTAGTTCGCTGAGATCGACACCGACATGACCAGTCGCGGCTTTAGCACCGAGGCGACCAGCCGGCTCACGCGGCGCACCAGCCGATTCATCCGGGTGACACCGCTCGAGCAGGCGATCGACGCGATCGAGGGTGGGGTGACAAGCCGCTCGCGCCGCGTCGTGGCGCCAAGATGGGTGGAATGGGTGCTGCCGGTTCGTGCGCTCGCCCAGCGTGTGATTGAGCGAGCGCTGCCCACGGCAGACGTGGACGTCGCGCTCGAGATCGCGCGTGGCGAGAACGCGCCGCTGACCACGCTCCAACCCTGAGCATTCCCACGTAGTACCGCCACGCCCGACGAGTATCTCGGCGGCGCGTCCTGCTCACTGGATTTGGTCGGTGGCGGTGGTTCCTTTCCTGGGCGTACGAACGCTCGTTCTCCACAAGAACGAACTCGACCAGCCCCGGGGCGGACAACCGACGAGAGCCACCCCATCAGCGAGCAGCCCGCCAGCCCGGCCGTAGGGACGGGAATAATGGGGTTTGGCACCCATTGGCGGCCGACCGTGCGTCGATCAGGCTAGAGACACCGAAAGCCACGACAACCGGAGGCAACGATGTTCACCAGGATTCTGTGCGCTACCGATGGCTCTGAGCATGCCGACCGGGCACTGCGCTATTCGACCGAGCTCGCGCGACAGGGAGACGGCGACCTGCACGTTGTCCACGTCATCGAAAGGCTCCGCGGCGGACGCATGTCGGGCCAGAACGTGTTCCTCAACGAGGCCGAGATCGACAACAAGATCAAGGCGCAGACCGCGGAGCTCGCAAACGAACACGGGGTCCGTGCCACCTTGCACATCGTTAAAGGCCCGGCCAGTCGGGTAGCTGAGCATCTTGCCGAGATAGCCGATGAAATAGACGCCGACCTGATCGTCGTCGGGACGCGTGGGCATTCATCCCTCGGTGGGCTGCTGCTCGGCAGCGTCACCCAACGTCTGCTGCACGCCGCCCACCGTCCCGTCCTCGCGCTACCGCCGACTCCGAGCGGCCTCCAAAGCTCGGCACCGTCTCGAGGTCTGCAATCCGCCGCGTAGCAGCTCCAGGCATACGCTCACCGCACGCGCCCAGTGGCGTCACTGCTGCCTGCGTGCGCGCGAAAAAGCTTTCCCAAACCGACCAAACCAGAAGGAGCCCCGCAATGTCCGATAAGAACGTAGACGAGGGCAAGGGACGCATCAAGGAGGCCGCCGGCAGCCTGGCCGACGACGAGAGCCTGAAGAACGAGGGCAAGGCCGACCAGGCCAAGTCTTCGGTCAAGGACGCTGTCGACAAGGTGGCCGACACGACCAAGAACGTCCTAGACCGCGATCGGTAAGCCCGATGCGAGCGCCGTCATCAATAGTGATGGCGGCGCTCAACTTCCCGAGCGCGACGGGGCGACTGCCTGACACTGCGGAGTGTGGCTGTGCAGCCCGAAGTCGACCTGACCGGCTGGAACATCGACGCTCGCCGCCGCTCGCTCAACGATGACGGGTGCAGCACCGGCCGCTCGAGCCGTGGTCACAGGGTGTAGCCTCGACGAGCAGATCGGCCGCGCTGGTCAGCTCGCACGCCGAACACAATCGTCCCCCCGCTTCCAGATCTCCGAAGAAGGCCACTCGCTGGGGTGATCTCGCCCACAAGTCATCCGAATGAATGGGTGCTGCGATGGCACGTCTTCGTGTGGGACCTGTGGTTCGCTGTCTCGGGCGCGGCGCTCGCGATCGCGATCGTGGGATACCGGCGGGCACGCTACGGCTCGGGGACCGGTGGGGGTCGCCGCCCGTCGGGTCCGAAACGGGCGGCGCTTTGCTCTCCCAAACGCGACCGGCCTGGCGCCGGTAGCGCTTTGCAAGATGAGGGTCGCCACCCATTCCGGTCAGGCGCGTGGGGCGCGACGCTGATCATCGACCCGACCAGCCAAGGAGGATCAGATGATCACCGGCGCCGTGGACCCAGCCCCTAATTACGTTGAGCTTCCCGAAACCCGGGCGGCGCAGACGCGCCTGCTGGTTGTGGACGACCACGCAGCGGTCCGCGCAGGCCTGCGAGATCTGCTCAAGGACGAGGGCGACTTCGACGTGGTGGCTGCCGTGGCCAGCGCGGACGCGGCAATGTCGATCGCCGAACGCGAGCCGATCGACGTGGCGGTAGTCGATTACCAGCTCGGCCGGCGCAATGGCCTGTGGGTGAGTCGCAAGCTCAAGCGGCTGCCCTCGCCGCCGGCCGTACTGATCTACTCCGCCTATGCGGACGGCGTGCTGGCCGCAGCGGCGGTGGTGGCGCAGGCCGACGCAATCGTCAGCAAGGGTGGGCTCGGATCTGAGCTGTGCGATCAAATCCGCCGAGTGGCACGCGGCCACTCAGGCATGCGCCCCATGCCCGCGTGGCTGGGAGACACGATCCGCAGCCGATTCGGGCACCAGGAGCAAGCCGTCTTCGGCATGCTGCTCGCCGGCATCGACACGGGCAAGATCGCCGCGACGCTGGGTCTCTCTGAGGCAGATCTGGAGTCCCGTTTGTGGGCAATGCTCCACCAACTCGAGGCTCCTCACTCCGAGTACCGGGTCGCGGACGTCGCCGGTAATGCGGCGTGATCGCATGAGCTCGCTTTCCCAACCGAGGACGTCGACCGAACGGACCGGTCTGATGCGGCGCCGGCCCTCACGGCGGCGGCGCTACATCCCGCTGCTGCAGAGGGTTGCCGGGTTGAACGTTCTGCTCGTGCTCGCCTCCGTCGTGATCACGGTGGTCGTACTGGCGCCGCGAAAAATCTCCTCCTTCGCCGTCGATGAGGAGATCGTGGTGCTGGTGGCGGCGGTCGGATTGGTGGTGCTCGCGAACGTCTACCTGCTCAGGCGCGTGGTGGGTCCGGTTCAGGCGCTCACGGCCCTGGCCAGGCGTGTCGACCTCACCAGCCCCGGTCAGCGGATCTCCGCCGCGCAGCCAACATCCGAGGCGGGAGAGCTGGCGGTGACCTTCAACGAGATGCTCCAGCGGCTTCAGACCGAGCGATGGGAGGCCACCGGGCGGGTGCTCGCCGCGCAGGAGGCAGAACGCCTGCGGATCGCCCAAGAGCTCCACGACCAAGTCGGTCAGCAGCTCACGGCAG
>JALYTU010000737.1 GCA_030854125.1 Actinomycetota bacterium
GTCAGAGCGAGTGGCTTCAGGTCCGGCTCCCTAGCCGCCGCCGGGCGCGTCGCGGTAGGCCCTGCCTTCAAAGTGACCTAGATACAGCTAGGTGCCGCAGAATGTGCGGTACGGGCCGAGGCCCGGCGGGCTTGGTGCCGCGTACGTTTCCAGACCGGGCCGCTCGTCAAACGGCCTCGCGAGCACGCCGAGCAGTTCTTGGAAAGGCTCCAGATCGCCCGAGCTGGCTGCGGCCAGCGCGCCCTCCACCAGGTGGTTTCGGGGAACGTAGACAGGATTGACTGCGTCCATCGCTTCCGCGACCTCCTGTGTGACGGTCGCTTGCGAATCGAGCTGTGCGCGCCAGCGGGCTGACCACTTCTCGTACGCGGAGAGCTCGGTGAACAGCGCTCGTGCGCGCGTGGGCTCTCCACGCAGTGATGACGACAGCGCTCGGAAGAAGGAGCTGAAGTCCACCCTCTGGGCGTGGAGGAGCGCGAGCAGGTCATCGATCAATGCACCGGCCGCTTGTCCCTCGCCCAAACCCAGCTTGGCGTGCATTCCCCGTCGCCAGTACTCGTGATAGCGGGCGGGAAACGACTGCAGCACCTCGGTGGCTGCCGCGATCGCCGATTCGGTCTGGGCGTGGAACAGGGGCAGCAAGGTCTCAGCCAGTCGCCCCAGGTTCCACTGCGCGATGAGCGGCTGATTGCTATACGCGTAGCGGCCGGCATGATCGATCGAACTGAACACGGTCGCGGGGTCAAAGGCATCCATGAACGCACATGGGCCGTAGTCGATGGTCTGGCCGGAGATCGTCATGTTGTCGGTGTTCATCACGCCATGGACAAACCCGACCAGCATCCAGCCCGCGATCAATGACGCCTGAGCGTCGACCACGCCCTCATAAAAGGCGAGATACGGGTTCTCCGCCGCAACCGCCTCGGGATAGTGACGAGAGATCGCATAGTCAGCCAGCCGCCGCACGAGCGACAGATCCCCGTGCCCGGCGGCGTACTGGAACGTGCCGACGCGTAGATGGCTGGCCGCGACACGACACAGAACCGCGCCAGGCAGCATCGTCTCCCGCGCGACGTTCTCTCCGGTCGCCACGACAGCCAGTGCCCGGGCAGTGGGAATGCCGAGCGCGCACATCGCCTCAGCGATCAGGTACTCACGCAGCATCGGGCCGACGGCCGCCTTGCCATCACCACCTCGTGCGAACGACGTGGGGCCCGAACCCTTCAGGTGCAGATCAAGGCGCCGTCCGTGAACATCGAGCACCTCACCGAGCAGCAGCGCCCGGCCATCACCCAGACTCGGCGAGAACCCCCCGAACTGATGCCCCGCGTAGGCTTGCGCCACCGGCGACGCCCCATCCGGCACAGCGCTGCCGGCCAAGATGCCCAGACCTTCAGGTGCCCGCAATACATCGGGATCGACCCCCAAATCCCTCGCTAACGGCTCGTTGAGCACCAATAGCCGCGGTGCCGGCGGAGGCGCGGCCCGCCAGGTCTCGTACAGGCCCCCCAATTCGCGAACATACGAGTTGTCAAACGCCAGCAGCGGCCGAGCAGCGACACCCATGGCTCAAGGCTAGCGATCGCCGATGCTCCTCACGGTCGACGAGGCGTCGCTGAACGCGGCTCCCCGGACGCGCTCGGCGATCAGCACGCCAAGCCGATCCCGCCCGCAACAAATTGGACGTCGGCACGCGCGTCGTGACTGCCGCTCCAGGTCGGCCCACTCCTGAAGCGGAAGCCGGCTCCCAGTGGCCGCAGCGGCGACAAACGCAGGCGCTCGCCGGCCAACGGCCCCGTTGCTGCTTGTCGTCCAACAGCAGCCGTGACCCGAGCGTACGGCGCCGTGAGCTGTTTGCGATCCGCTGAGCCTCGATGAGTTCGCGACGCGGCGGGAGTCTGAGCACTGTGATGCACCATGACCGCATAACAGGAGGCGCGAAATGACCGACATCGGGCCGCAGATCGCCGGCGGAAGGGTGCTCTGGCACTCCAGGGTGTCGCTGGACGGATTCGTGGCAGGGCCGAACCACGAAATGGACTGGATGACCGGCATCTCGTTTCGTCCTGGTCTGGTCGACGAGTACGTCAAGACCACGGGCGCCGCGCTGGGGGGCCGAGACGGTTGGGACCTCGTGAACGAGAGCCGCCCGTACGGCGGCGCGTGGAAGGGACCGATCTTCGTGCTCACCCACCACCCCGAAGACGCGACGCCCTCCGACAGTGTCACGTTCTTGAACTGCGAGCCGGCCGAGGC
>JALYTU010000119.1 GCA_030854125.1 Actinomycetota bacterium
CGACCTCGCCGGCCGCATACAGCCCCGGGAGCGTGGTCTGACCGTCGACGTCGGTCTTGACCCCGCCCATGATGTAGTGCTGGCCAGGGTGGATGTGGATCGGCTCACGGGTGATGTCGACGCCGGCGAAGTCGCGTCCAATGTTCACGATTTCCCTCAGGGCCTCCAGCACGCGACGCTTGGGAACCTTGGTGATGTCCAGCGCGACGGTGCCGTCCGGGAACCCGTTTCCCTCGTTGATCTCGGTCTGCTCGGCGCGGGAAACGACGTCACGCGAGGCGAGCTCGAGCTTGTTGGGCGCGTACTTCTCCATGAACCGCTCGCCCTTGGCGTTGAACAGTTGCGCACCCTCACCGCGGGCGCCCTCGGTGATCAGCAGCCCGTTGCCGGCCAGTGTCGTCGGGTGGTACTGGATCATCTCCATGTCCATCAGATGCGCGCCGATCCGGTAGGCCTGGGCGATGCCGTCACCGGTGACGATCAGGCCGTTGGTGGTCGGCCGGTAGGCCTGCCCGGCCCCGCCGCAGGCGAGGATCACGGACTTGGCGTTGAACACCTCCATCTCGCCGTCGCGCAGATTGCGGCACACCGCGCCGATGCAGCGGCCGTCGTCGTCCTGCAGGAGATCGGTGGTGAACCACTCCTCGTAGCGGTCGATCTGCTCGGAGTACTTCATCAGCTGCTCGTAGAGCACGTGCAGGATCGCATGGCCGGTGATGTCGGCCACGTAGTAGGTGCGCGCGGCGGAGGCGCCGCCGAAGGCGCGGGTACCGAGGTGGCCGGTCTCGTTGCGGTGAAAGGTCACACCGGCGTGCTCGAGCCAGAGGATCTCGTCCGGGGCCTCGCGGCACATGATCTCGATCGCGTCCTGGTCCCCGAGGTAGTCAGAGCCCTTGATCGTGTCGTAGGCGTGCGATTCCCAGCTGTCCTCCGGGTTCAGCGCCGCGTTGATGCCGCCGGCCGCGGCCACCGAATGGGACCGGACGGGATGGACCTTGGAGATGATGGCCACAGAGGCACCAGCCTGGGCCGCCGAGAGGGCCGCCCGCTGTCCTGCGAGGCCGGCGCCGATGATCACAACGTCATGAGAGGGCACAGCCAGAATATAAGCGAGCCGGATGCTCGGCCGGTCTCCCGCGCAGCGCGGATCCGGTCAGACCGCGGTCAACCCGCCGGTCATCGGCGAGCCTCGGTGGCCAGCGATCCGAAGGCCGATTGCAACGCCCGGCGCAGCTGCTCGGTGGTGACCACGCCGCGCAGGGTGCCGTCGGAGTCGACGGCGACCAGAGCGCCGAGCCGGGGAAGCGATTCGGAGCCGAGCAGCTCGGAGATCGGCCGCTCGGCATCTACGCGCCAGCTCTGCGCGTCGCCATCCTCCAGGACCGAGCCGATCGTCACCCAGCCTTCGCCGGCATCGTGGGAGGCCTGCGCTCGCTCCTTGACCGCGATGCCCACCACGCGCCCTCCCGTGTCGATGACCGGCAGCCATGACGCCTGGTAGCGCAGGAAGTACTGATCAAGGGCCTCGGCGACCGGGGTCGTATCCGGAATCGCCACGGGATGCTCATCCATGATGTCGGCCACCCGCACGCCGTCGATCCGCTCGCCCAGCGCCGACTGCACAATCGCCCCGCGCGCGGACTGGCCGAGCAGGTAGGCCAGCGCCAGCAGCCACAGCCCGCTGAAGCTGCTCGCACCGAGCATCAGAAACAGCCCCACCCCGGCCAGCAGGACAGCAAATCCCTGCCCGAGCCGGGCCGCCACCCGCGTGCCGCGCGCCTTGTCGCCGGTCATCCGCCACACCGCTGAGCGGGCGATCCGCCCGCCGTCGAGGGGGAAGGCGGGGACGAGGTTGAACGCGAGCAGCAGGACGTTCATCGGCACCAGCCAGCTCAGCGCGAGCAGCACCGGGGTGATCTGGATGTCGGAGGCGAGAAAGATCGCGTGGACCAGCCGGTGGGGCCCAACGATCGCCAGGTCGATCGCGAGGCCCAGCAAGATCACCGCAAGCGTCGCCAGTGGGCCCGCGCCGGCGATCTTGAAGTCCTCACCCGGTGTCTGCGCATCGCGACTCATCTGGGTGATTCCACCGAACAGGTACAACTCGATCCGCTTGACCTCGATTCCCTGACGCCTCGCCACCAGCGCATGCCCGAGCTCGTGGACAATCAGCGAGGCGAACAGCATCAGCACGCTCACGACCGTGGTCAGGTAGGCGACCGTGTCCGAGCTGTGCAGCGTGGCCCGAAACGACCCGGAGAGGGTGAAGATGAGCACGAAGAGGATCACGAACCAGCTGGCATCGACACCGATCCGGAAACCGAATACGGTCATCAGCCGCATGGACCTTGAGCGTCTGAACATGTGGCAATGGTGCCATAGCCCCGAGCGGCCGCCAGCCGGAGCCACCGGTGGTGTGGTGTGAGCAGGCATCTCGACGCGCTCAAGCTGCGGATGGCCGAGCAGGCCGACCTGCGCCACGCGGCCACGCTGGCCGACTGGGATCAACAGACCCAGATGCCACGCGGCGGCGGCGAGGCACGGGCCGAGTCGGTGGCCACGCTGGAGCGGATTGCCCACGAGCTGTTCATCGACGATGAGACCGGCCGGGCACTCGAGGGCGCCGCGGCCGAGGTCGAGGACGGCGATCCCGACGGCGATGACGCTCGGCTCGTGTGGCTGGTCCGCCGCCAGTACGACAAGGCCACCCGTGTGCCGACCGAGCTGGCCGCCGATCTGGCTCGCGCCGCCTCGACCGGTCAGGAGATCTGGGTCGCGGCCCGCGAGAACGCCGACTTCGCCGCCTTCGCGCCGGCGCTGGAGCGCAATATCGAGCTGACCCACGACTACGTCGAGTGTCAGCTCTCCTCCGGTGAGTACGAGTGCGCCTATGACGTGGTGCTCGACGACTACGAGCCCGAGATGAAGACGAGCACGGTGCGCAGCCTGTTCGCCGATCTGACCGGCCAGCTCGTGCCGATGCTGGACCGGCTGCGCGACGCGGGCACGGCGCCCGATGACACGATCCTGCACGGCATCGCCCCGGTGGCTCGTCAGCGCGAGCTCGTGGCGCAGACCGTCGCCCTGATGGGCTTTGATCGCGAGAGCTGGCGGATGGACGACGCCGTGCACCCGTTCGCGACCCGGATCGGCCGCGGCGACGTACGGGTCACCACTCGCTGGGACGAGCACTACTTCCCGGGTGGCCTGTACGGAGCGATGCACGAGGTGGGGCACGGTCTGTACGAGGCGGGGATCCCGCCGCGGCTGTCACGCAACCCGCTGGGCACCACGGTGTCGCTCGGGGTGCACGAGTCCCAGAGCCGCCTGTGGGAGAACATGGTCGGGCGGGGGCGCGCGTTCTGCACCGCGCTGGCCCCGCTCGTCTCTCGCCACCTCGGTGGCGACCTCGGCGGCCTGGATCCCGATGCTCTGCACCGTGCGGTCAACCGGGTGACGCCATCGCTGATCCGCGTTGAGGCCGACGAGGTCACCTACGGGTTGCACATCGCCCTGCGCTTCGAGCTCGAGCAACGCCTGATCGACGGGACGCTGCCGGTCCGTGATCTGCCCGAGGCATGGAACACCCGGTTTGCCGAGCTGTTCGGGATCGAGGTTCCCGACGATGGCCAGGGCGTGCTGCAGGACGTCCATTGGGCCGGCGGTCTGATCGGATATTTCCCCACCTACTCGCTCGGGAACCTGATCGCGGGGCAGCTCTGGGCCCAGGTCCAGACGGATATCCCGGACCTGGATGACCGCCTCGCGGCCGGCGAGCTTGGGCCGCTGCGCGAGTGGCTGGGCGAGCACGTCCACCGCTACGGCGCGAAGTTCACCACCACTGAGCTGCTGCAGCGCGCGGGCGTGGGAGAGATGTCGGTGGCGCCGTTCGTGTCCTACCTCAAGGACAAGCTGGGCCGCGTGTACCAGCTCGAGTCCCTATAGCATCGCTGCGGTCCCGCGACCCGCGCCGCGGCCATCCATCCAGTGATCGTCTGCCGACCGGAGCGCGCGCATGCCCGGGCCGGCGAGGAAGGAACGGACAGTGAGTACCTCATCGAATAATTCGCCCGTCAAGGTGGCAGTCACCGGCGCCGCGGGACAGATCGGCTACGCGATCCTCTTCCGGATCGCCTCCGGCCAGCTGCTGGGACCCGACACCCCCGTCCATCTGTCGCTGCTGGAGATCCCGGCTGCG
The DNA here is from genome assembly GCA_030854125.1 of Actinomycetota bacterium. Classification (GTDB taxonomy): domain Bacteria; phylum Actinomycetota; class Thermoleophilia; order Solirubrobacterales; family Solirubrobacteraceae; genus Palsa-465. The sequence goes on from JALYTU010000119.1 coordinate 4,199, forward strand.
GTCAAGGCCGCGCAGGGTACGGCCATGGAGCTCGACGACTGCGCCTTCCCGCTGTTGACCGGCGTGGACATCTACGACGACCCGGACCAGGCCTTTGACGGGGTCAACATCGCTCTGCTGGTCGGGGCCCGGCCCCGCAGCAAGGGCATGGAGCGCGGTGACCTGCTGGAGGCCAACGGCGGGATCTTCAAGCCGCAGGGTAAGGCGCTGAACAAGGGCGCCGCGTCGGACGTCAAGATCCTCGTGGTCGGCAACCCCGCCAACACCAACTGCCTGATCGCTCAGTCAAACGCGCCGGACATCCCCCGTGAGCGGTTCACGGCGATGATGCGCCTGGACCACAACCGGGCCATCGCCCAGGTCGCCCGCAAGACCGGTTCGGCGATCAGTGACGTGACCAACATGACCATCTGGGGCAACCACTCGGCTACCCAGTACCCGGACGTGACCCACGCCAAGGTCAACGGCCAGAGCGCCGCGGAGGCGATCGGTGACCAGGCCTGGGTGGAGAGCGACTTCATCCCCACCGTGCAGAAGCGGGGGGCGGCGATCATCGAGGCCCGTGGTGCCTCGAGCGCGGCCTCGGCCGCCAACGCCGCGGTCGATCATGTCCGCGATTGGGTGCTCGGAACGCCCGACGGTGACTGGGTCTCGATGGCGATCGCATCGACCGGTGCCTACGAAGTGCAGGAGGGCATCTTCTCCGGCTACCCGTGCACCTGCTCGGGCGGTGAGTACTCGATCGTCGAGGGTCTGGACGTCGATGATTTCTCGCGCTCGCGGATCGATGCCACGGTCGGCGAATTGCGCGAGGAGCGCACCGCCGTCCAGGAACTCGGGCTGATCTAGTCAGTCACAGCACCCCGCCGCGACTGTGTTGACACGGTCGCGGCGGTATCCGGGCTTGGCCGTTGTCAGCTCAGGCCCGACGGGTTACGCCCGGCCGGCGGTCTGCGCGCCACCGTTCTGGGCCCCGGCGGGATGCCAGCCTTGACCATCGCGGCGCACGACGCCATCGCCGACCAGCTTGGGCATCACCCGGTACAGATAGTTGGGCTCGATCTTCAGCGATTCGGCGATCTCCGGGATGGTGATTCCGGGCTGAGCGCGGACGAGCTCCAGCGCCTGGTTTGAGCGGGTGTTCCCACCCCGTCGTCCGCGGGGACGGCCCGGTCGGCGGACGCCCGCACGCCGGCCCGACGAACCAGGTCCGGGCGGCCGACCGGGACCGCGGCGCCCGGCGGTGAGCGCGGCGCGGGCGGCCTCGAGCTTGCCGACCTCCTGACGCAGTTCGGTCAGGCGGCTGTCGATTTCTCGAACTGTTGTGTCAACGAATTCCGTCACGGAACCTCCGACTGGACGTAGAAAAGGTGTAAATACGCCCTTCACGATACACCGAACAATGTTCTCGCCGGAGAGGAAGGGTGCGGAGAGTTACTTTTCCAGCAGGCGCTTGAGGCGGGCCAGTGAGTTTTTGGCCTCACGCTCGGAGGTGGCGCCAACGATGAACCGCCCGGCGACCTTGCCCAGCCGTCCTCCCGGGGGGTGAAACTCGTTGCTGTAGACAAACCGCGTCCGCCCGTCGACCTCGGACAGCGCGTAGCTGATGCGGGCCTGCGAGCGTGCGGGGCCGGTGCCCTCCCAGTCGGCGAGCTCGGGAGCGGCGACCGTGGCCAGCGTCCAGTGAACGGTGAAACTGACTCCGCGCACGACCATGCACTGTTCCATGGTCGAGCCGGACTTCAGTGGGGTTGGTGAAGCGTTCTTCACCGATTTGTGGATTGTCACCCAATCCTTCAGGCGCGCCGGATCCATGATCGTCTCCCACACGGTGTCGATCGGCGCGGCGATCTCGATCTCAGCTTTGACGTCGCTCATGGGCTGGCGGCAGGCTAGCCGGTCGGCGGGCCTCAGCGCGCCTTCAATGGCTCTTCGCGTTCCCACACGCCGAGCGCGTGCTCGATCGCGGCATCGAGCCGATGCAGGCGCACGCCGAGCAGCGGTGCCGCGTCTTCGTCGCGGGGCAGCAGATCGCTCTCCAGGCTCTCCATCAGGGGGCCGATCAACTCGTGCTGCTCGCCGGCGATGAGCGAGGCCAGGCGGCTGGCGATCGGCGTGGCGGTGAGCCGGCCCAACCCGAGCGTCGGCCGGTCCACGAGCATGCTGTCGCGGATCCGGGTGATCAGTTCGCCGTAGGAGACCACGTCGGGGCCGACGGCGTCCAGCGAGCGGCCGGCGGCGCCCGGGCTGGTCGCCGCGCTGATCAACAGCGCGATGATGTCGCGCTCGTCGATCGGCTGGGTGCGGTTGCCGGCCCAGCCCGGAAACGCGATCACGGGCAATCGCTCGACCAGGCGCACGAGGAAGCGAAACGAGCGCGACCGGCCGCCGATCACGATCGAGGCGCGCAGCGCGACCGAGTCGGGCACGCCGTCGAGCAGGATCTCCTCGACGGCCAGCCGGCTGGCGAGATGATCCGAGGCGGCGCCACCGGAGGGCATCAGGCCGCCGAGGTAGACGATCCGCTGAACCCCCGCCGCCGCGGCGGCACTCGCGAAACGCTCGGCTCCGGCGCGCTCGCGGCGCCGGAAGGGGCCATCGGCTGATGGCTCCATGGAATGGATCAGGTAGTACGCGACCTCGACGCCGTCCAATGCGGCCTGCAGCCCGGTGCCGGCGATGACGTCGCCCGGCAGCACCGGGAAGTCGACCGTCGCCCGCTGCGGATCGCGGCTCAGCCCGCGGACGTCGTGGCCGGCCCGCATGAGCGCCGGGGCGAGCACCGAACCGACATAACCCGTGACGCCGGTGACCAGGACCGTCACCGGGTCGCCCACGGCGCCCGGGTCACGAAGCTGCGATCCAACTCGGCGGCGACCGGGCAGCCCGACAGTCCGAGCGCATTGTCGAACTCGCCCAGCAGGGTCTCGATCACGCGCTGCACACCCGCGGCGCCGGCCACCGCCAGGCCGTAGATGACCGGCCGGCCGACGCACACCGCTCGGGCACCGAGGGCCAGCGCCTTGACGATGTCAGTGCCGCGACGGATACCGCCGTCAACGAGTACGTCGATCTCGTCCCCGACCTCGTCGGCGATCGCCGGCAGCGCGTCGGCGCCGGCCAGCACCGTGTCGAGCTGGCGGCCGCCGTGGTTGGAGACGATCAGCCCCGAGGCCCCGTGCTCGACGGCCCGACGGGCATCCTCGGGTCGCAGGATGCCCTTGACG
>JALYTU010000738.1 GCA_030854125.1 Actinomycetota bacterium
GCTCGCGCCCGGCATACAGCGTGGCGAAGCGATCGCGGTCGGCGGCCAGTGGGCGGTCGCCGCCCCGCGAGCGCTGCCAGGCGGTCTCGAGATCCACGTCGATCCACACCGCGAGGTGGTCGGCGAGCGCGGCTCGGACAGCGGCCGAGGTGATCGCGCCGCCGCCGAGCGCCAACACCCGGGGCGTCGGTCCCACCCGCCCAGCGTGGAGCAGCTCGAGCGTCAGCTGCTCCTCCCGGGCCCGGAACGCCGCCTCGCCGTCCTGCGCGAAGATCTCGGCTATCGACTGGCCCGATCGCGCCTCGAGCTCGTGATCGACGTCGACCGCGGTCGTGCCCAGGGCATGTGCCGCATCGCGGGCTGCGGTCGTCTTGCCGGCGCCCATGAAACCGATCATCGCCACCACGCGTCGGTCAGCGGTGGGGGCCGGAGTCAGCTTGTCGGCCATCCGATCCGCCTCCGATAGGCGGTCACCGCCTCCCGGACGTCATCGACGTGATCGCCGCCGAACTTGCGCCGATAGGCGTCGGCGAGGACGAACGCGACCATCGCCTCGGCGACCACACCGGCCGCGGGGACCGTGCAGGAATCCGTGCGCTCGCGCAACGCCTGAGCTGGCTCGTGCGTGGCGATGTCCACCGATCGCAGCGGCTTGGTCAGCGTCGGCAGCGGCTTCATCGCCCCGCGCACGATCAGCGGCTCGCCCGTGGTCATCCCGCCCTCGACGCCGCCGGCCCGATTGGTCTCGCGCCAGTAGCCGCCGCGCCCCTCGTCATAGAAGATCTCGTCGTGGGCCTGCGAGCCCGGCAGGCCCGCGACCTCGAGGCCGTCCCCGATCGACACGGCCTTGACGGCCTGGATCGAGAGGATCGCCTGCCCCAGCGACCCATCGAGGCGCTCCAGCCACGAGACGTGGGAGCCCAGGCCGGGCACCAGACCGAATGCGCGGACCTCGAACACCCCCCCGAGCGACTCGTTGGCCTTGCGCAGGCGGTTGATCTCGGCCACCATCGCCCGGCTGGCCTCGGCGTCCAGGCAACGGACCGGAGACTCGTCCACGTCGGCGAAGTCCTCGGGGCTCAGGTCATCGCGCCGGGGAGCGCTGACTCCAGTGATCTGGATGACGTGCGAGAACACGCTGACCCCGAACACCGCGAGAAAGGCCTTGGCGACGGCGCCGCCGGCCACTCGGGCCGCGGTCTCGCGCGCGCTGGCCCGCTCGAGGATGTCGCGCACATCGGTGAGGCCGTATTTCTGGGTCCCGACCAGATCGGCATGACCGGGCCGGGGCAGATGGACCTCGGACGGGGCCGCCTCGACCGGCCACGGGTTCATCCGCTCCTCCCAGTTGGCGTAGTCACGGTTGATGACCTGCAGCGCGATCGGACCGCCGAGCGTGCGCCCGTGACGCACACCGGCGGTGACCTCGACGCGGTCGCGCTCGATCTTCATCCGCCCCCCGCGGCCATGGCCGAGCTGGCGGCGCGCCAGGTCACGGTCCAGGGTCTCACGATCGAGCTCGAGGCCGGCCGGGAGTCCCTCGATCAAGCACGTCAGGCCGGGTCCGTGCGACTCGCCCGCGGTCGTCAGATGCAAAGTCATGCGGGCTGAAGCTTAGGTCGCGCGCCGCGCGCGTCAGTCTCCGCCGACGGGCGCGCCCGCTGGCGGCTCAGCCGGCTCAGGCCGCTCGGACGGATGCTCCTGGGCATCGATCCCGGGGATCCGGCGCCCGGTACCGCGGCACCACGGGCAGCTCACCGGGTGCGGTTCGCCGCCCAGGGCGGAGCTCAGCGTGCCCGTTCCCCGGCAGGGCATGCAGATCCCGTCGTCGTGCTCAGGCTGATCGCTCATCGGCCTGAATGTACCCGCCGTCAGCAGTTGCCGGGCTCCCGGCCGCCACGCGCATGGCCGCGACCGAGGCCGGTCGTCCCGTGAACAGCTCGAAGCTGAGCGCGGCCTGGCCGACGAGGATCTCCAGTCCGTCCACGACTGCGATGCCCCGCGTGCGCGCGGCTGCGATGAGCGCGGTCGCCTCAGGCCGATAGACGAGATCGACGACGCAGCCAAAGCCGTCGAGCTCGGGCTCGCCGATCGGCAGGCCGTCCAGCGACGCGGGCCCGCGCAGGCCGACCGCGGTGCAGTTGACCAGCAGATCGGCGCCCGGATCGGACCGCACCTGGGCCGTAGTCACCGCTGCGGCGCCGAGCTCGTCGGCCACGCGCTGTGCCCGCTCACCCGTCCGATTCCAGATC
>JALYTU010000739.1 GCA_030854125.1 Actinomycetota bacterium
GGCCGGCGCCAAGACCCGCCGGCGACGTCTGCATGCATACCCCGCCGGCGGGGTCGTGTCTGAGCTGCGAGCACCCCGGGTAGGCCAATGCCATCACGTCCACGAGGTAAGGAGAGGTAGTGATAACGCTTGGCATCATCCTGTTGATCGTCGGCTTCATCGCCAAGGTCGCGATTCTGTGGACCCTGGGGATCATTCTGCTGGTGGTTGGGGCGGTTCTCGTGCTGATGGGCTCGATGGGCCGGGCCGTGGGCGGGCGGCGGCACTACTACTGACCCACCCGGGAGAGTCCGGCCCAGGCCGGACTCTCTCGCACGATCGGTGGGGCGCAATCCGCAATCCGCGCCGCCCCTCAGGGGCGATTTATCCCGCCCCACCGTTGACCACCTGGACGCTTTCGTCCAGGCTCACGAGCGGGACGGTCCGGACCGTAGGGTCCGGACCGTCCCCCCGGGATGTACCGCGCCAGGCGAGGCTGAAGCGGGCGGCGCGGAGCGGCGCCGATGGGGCCGGGCGCGCGCCGGGAGTCGATCCAGCACAATGACCGCCGTGAGTCGCCTGCACGTTCTCGCCCTCACGGTCACCGGTGCCCTGGCGATCGTCGTCTTGAGCGCCGTCGTGGCCAGTGCCGGTCCCGACGCGATCCCCGCCGGAACCCTGGTGGTCAGCCGGACCGCGGCGAGCCGGCCGGTCCCCGCGGGATTCGTCGGCCTGTCGATGGAGTATCGGGGACTCGCCGCCTACGCCGGCACCGATCGGCGCGCGATCGACCCGCCGTTTCTCAATCTCGTGCGCAACCTGGCCCCCAGCCAACGGCCGGTCCTGCGGATCGGCGGCGACAGCACCGACTGGACGTGGTGGCCGGTGCCGGGGATGCGTCGCCCAGGCGGAGTCAAGCTCGATCTCACCCCCCAGTCGATGGCGGTGACGCGATCGGTGGCCAGAGCGCTGAACGCCCGCCTCATCCTCGGCATCAATCTCGAGGCCAACAGCACCCGGGTCGCGGGGGCTGAGGCGCGGGCCTTCGTCAATCGGATCGGCGCCGACTCGATCGCCGCGCTGGAGATCGGCAACGAGGCCGAGCTCTACCCGGCGTTCGCGTGGTACAAGACCGCCTCGGGCGTCATGGTCAAGGGCCGCCCGCCCGGATACAGCTTCGCCGACATGATCGGGGACTTCTCGCGCACGAGTGCGGTCATGCCCCGCGTCCCGCTCGCCGGCCCCAGCAGCGGCTCCGCGCTATGGCTACCCTCGCTCAATCACTTCCTGGCCTCCGAGCCGCGGGTCAAGCTCGCCACCGTGCACGCCTATCCGCTCAAGCACTGCGCGGGCTCGCCGACCGTCACCGAGGGAGACCTGCTCTCCGATACCTCCTCCGACGGCCTGGCCGCGACGGTCGCACCATGGGTCTCCACCGCCCACCGTCGCGGGATCCCGTTGCGCGTCGACGAGCTCAACGCGATCACCTGTGGCGGTTCGCGGGGCATCAGTGACACCTACGGTTCGGCGCTGTGGGCGTTGGACACCATGTTCGCGATGGCCCGAACCGGCGTTGACGGTGTCAACGTGCACACGGTGCCCGGGACGATCAACGAGATCCTCGGACCCTCATTCGCCCACGGCCGCTGGTCGGTCGTCGTGCACCCCGAGTTCTACGGGCTGATGATGTTCGCCCAGGCCGCGCCCGCGGGGTCGCGCGTGCTCACCCTGCAGGGCACCCCGCCGGCCGGAGTCAAGGTGTGGGCGACATCGGCCCCGGACCACACCGTCCGGGTCGTCGTGATCAACAAGCTCAGCCGGCGTACGATCGCCGTCCCCGTCCGAGTTCCCGCGGGGAGCGGCCCGGCCATCACCGAGCAGCTGCGCGGGCGCAGCCTGTACGCGTCCGGATCGGTCACGCTCGGCGGCCGGAGCTTCGGCAGCGCGACGACCAGCGGCCGCCTCGCGCCGGCCCAGACCTCGCCGCTGCGCTCGAGCAATGGCGTCTTCTCGGTCGTCGTCCCGGCGTCCAGCGCCACGCTGCTCACGATCCCGACGCGATGACCGCCGACGGCCGGCGCATGCCGGCAGTCAAAGCCTGCGACTAGGCCCTCGGCCTCGAACGGGGCGCCGTAGGTGAGCTGCAGCACGGAGAACCTCATCGTTGGTGATCGACCCTTGCCTGCGGAACCCGGGGATGCGATGGTCCGCAGCGAGGGATCCACACCACGAGGAGGTCACCATGCCGGATATGCCGCTGCCCGCCCCCCGGG
>JALYTU010000120.1 GCA_030854125.1 Actinomycetota bacterium
GACGTGATCCAGGCGCTGGTCGCGCTGGGTGCCGATCCCAACGGCCGCAGCAGCTTCGGCGGCCCCGATCACGGCCGCGACCTGACGCCGCTGCATCTTGCCGCCCAGGGCGGCCGTCTGGAGGCGATCGCCGTCCTGCTTGAGCTCGGCGCCGACTCCTCGGCGACCGATGGTCTGTACGACAGCACTGCGGAGGGTTGGGCGCAGGAGTTCGGTCAGGCCGACGCGGTAGCGCTGCTGCGCGCCAGCCTGTAGCTACAACGCGACGGTATGCCCGGCGACGAAGCCCTCGCTTGAGACGATCTCGCCGACGACCTCGGACGGGACCGGTGTCGTGGTCGTGATCACCATCGCCGCCAGCCGACCGTCACCGGAGAGGTCTGACTCGGGCTGGCGGCCGACGGCGGCGGAGACGATGTTGACGCCGTGCCGGCCGAACGCCGTCCCCACCCGTCCGAGCATGCCGGGCAGGTCCTGATAGCGAAACACGGTGATGTGGCCCTCGAGCTGCACGTCAAAGCGCTGGCCCCAGGCCTCGATCAGGTGCGGGCGGTTGCGGCGGCCGAACAGCGTGCCGGCCACCCGCAGCGAGGTGTCGGGACCGTGGACCTCGACGCGGATGAAGTCGGTGAAATCACGCGCGACCGTGTGCTTGCTCTCGGTCACCTGCAGACCGCGCTCCTCGGCGATGGCCGGCGCATTGACCGCGTTGACGTCCTCCTCGACGTGCCCGTCGAGGACACCCCGCAGCACCTCGAGCGAGAGCAGCCGCGTGTCGCGCTCGGCGAGGCGGCCGAACACGTCGGTCCGCAGGCCGTCCACCGGGGCCCCGGCGGCGAGCGCGATCGCGATCCGACCCAGCGAGCCGCACAGCGGCAGATAAGGACCGAGCACCTCCATGTCCTCGGGCGTGACCGCCGGGACGTTGACGGCACTGGTCACGACGCCGCCGGTGAGCGCCGCCACGACCTGTTCGGCCGCCTGGTATCCGGCCCGGTCGGTCGCCTCGGCGGTCGAGGCCCCGAGGTGCGGGGTGACGATCACGTTGGGGTAGCCAAACAGCGGATGGTCGGTGACCGGCTCGGTACGGAACACGTCGAGGGCCGCTCCGGCGACCTTTCCGGAGTCCAGGGCCGCCTGGAGATCGGCGTCGACCACGAGCGGGCCGCGGGCGACGTTGAGGACGCGGACGCCGTCCTTGCACTTCGCGAGCACCTCGGCGTTGAGCCAGCCCTCGGTCTCCGGGGTCTTGGGGAGGTGCAGGGTCAGGAAGTCCGCGACCGCGTAGACGTCATCGGGGCTCTCGGCCGCCTCGACCCCGAGTTCGCGGTAGCGCTCGGCGCCGACGAACGGGTCGTAGGCGATCACTCGCAGGTTAAAGGCCCGGGCGCGCTGGGCCACGAGCTGGCCGATGCGCCCGAAGCCGAGGATCCCGAGCGTCTTGTCGTAGAGCTCGACCCCGGAGAACTTCGAGCGCTCCCACTTGCCCGAGACCAGCGAGCTGTAGGCCTGCGGGATGTTGCGCGCGAGCGCCAGCAGCAGCGCCATCGTGTGCTCGGCGGCGGTGATCACGTTGGACTGCGGCGCGTTGGCGACGATGATCCCGCGCTTGGTCGCGGCGGTCACGTCGACGTTGTCGACGCCGACACCGGCCCGCCCGACGGCCCGCAGCCGCGTCGCCCGCGCCAGCCGCGCAGCGTCGAGCTGGGTCGCCGAGCGGATCAGGATGCCCTCGTACTCGCCGATCCGCGCGTCGAGCTCCTCGGCCGTCCACCCGGCCCCGATCTCCACCTCGAAATGCTCGCGCAGCAGCGCCACGCCGGAGTCGCCGATCTTCTCGGCCACGAGCACCTTCATGCCTGCTCCAACAGCCAGTCCACGCACGCGGTGAGCGCGCGGACGTCGGCGGGATCGGTGGCCGGGAACATCGCGACCCGCAGCTGGTTGCGTCCCAGTTTGCGGTAGGGCTCGACGTCGACGATGCCGTTGGCCCGCAACGTGGCGGCCAGACTGGCGGCATCGACCGTGTCATCGAAGTCGATCGTGCCCACCACCAGCGAGCGGTGGGCCGGATCGGCGACGAACGGGGTGGCGTGCGGCTGGGCCTGCGCCCATTCGTACAGATGCGTCGAGGACTCGGTTGTGCGGGCGACCATCCCGTCCAGCCCCCCGTGCTCGAGCATCCACTCCAGCTGATCGTTGAGCAGCAGCAGCGTGGCCAGCGCGGGCGTGTTGTAGGTCTGGTCCTTGCGCGAGTTCTCCAGCGCGATCCCGAGCGAGAGGAAGTCCGGGATCCAGCGCTCGCCGGCGTCGGCCGAGATCTGCTCGATGCGGTCCAGCGCGCGGGGGCTAAGCGCAGCCAGCCACAGGCCTCCGTCGGAGGCAAAACCCTTCTGGGGCGCGAAGTAATAGGCGTCGCACTGCGCCACGTCGACCGGAAGGCCGCCCGCGCCCGACGTGGCATCGATCAGCACCAGCGACTCGCCCGCGCCGTCGGGGCGGCTGACCGGCACCATCACCCCGGTCGAGGTCTCGTTGTGCGCCCAGGCAATCACGTCGGCCTCGGGATCGGAGACCGGCGCCGGCGCCGAGCCGGCCGGGGCGGAGACGACGATCGGATCGGCCAGAAACGGCGCTCCGTGCGTGCAGGCGGCGAACTTGGCCGAAAACTCTCCGTAGGTGAGGTGCAGCGAGCGCTCGCGAACCAGGGAGCAGGTGGCGGCGTCCCAGAAAGCGGTCGTGCCGCCGTTGCCGAGCACGATCTCGTAGCCGTCGGGGAGCGAGAAGAACTCCGACAGGCCCGTGCGGACCCGCCCGACGAGCGCGCGGACGGGCTGCTGGCGATGCGAGGTGCCCATGATCGCCGCGCCGGGACCGGCGAGATGCTCGAGCTGGGCGGGCCGGACGCGGGACGGACCCGAGCCGAAGCGGCCGTCGGCCGGCTTGAGCGCCTCGGGAATCTGCGCGAGCGTCTGGGTCATGAGGCTCCTTGCGAACGTAGCGGGATCGACATGCCCAGGCGCGCGGCGAATGAGTGCCGTCGCTTCCCGGTGGTATGGCCCACCTTGAACGCGCCAGTCACGACGGCATGGACGAGTGTAGTCGCCCAGCCGGAACCGCTCAGTGGCGGTCCTACTCCGCGAACTCGGTGTCGATCCAGGCCATCTGGGCGCGCAGCTCCTTGCCCACCGTCTCGACCTGGTGACCGGCCTGCTCCTCGCGCATCCGCTTGAAGTTCTCCTGCCCGGCCCGGTTCTCGGCGATCCACTCACGGGCGAAGTCCCCGGACTGGATCTCGGCCAGCAGCGTCTTCATGGCCGCGCGCGACTCGTCGGAGATGACCCGGCGGCCTCGCGTGAGATCGCCGTACTCGGCGGTGTTGGAGATCGAGTAGCGCATGCCCGCGATCCCCTTCTCGTACATCAGATCGACGATCAGCTTGAGCTCATGCATGCACTCGAAGTAGGCCAGCCGCGGGTCATAGCCCGCGTCGACGAGCGTCTCGTAGCCGGCCCGGACCAGTTCGGTGACCCCGCCGCAGAGGACGGCCTGCTCGCCGAACAGATCGGTCTCGGTCTCGTCCTTGAAGGTCGTCTCGATGACGCCGCCGCGGGTACATCCGATCCCCTTGGCGTAGGCGAGCGCCAGCCCGAGCGCGTCACCGGTGGCGTCCTGATGTACGGCGACCAGGCCGGGCACGCCCGATCCCTCCAGGTACTGGCGGCGGACGAGGTGGCCGGGGCCCTTGGGGGCGACCAGCGCGACATCGACGTCCGGCGGGGGCGCGATCTGCTCGTAGTGGACCGAGAACCCGTGGCCAAACAGGAGCAGGTTGCCGGGGGCGATCGCGTCCTTGAGCGTGTTCTCCCAGATGTCACCGTGCAGCTCGTCGGGGGTCAGCATCATGACGACGTCCCCGGCGCTGGCGGCGTCGGCCGGCTCGGCGACCGCGAGGCCGTGCTCGGCCGCCTTGGCCACGCTGGGGGAGCTCGAACGCAGCCCGACGATGACCGATACCCCGGAGTCCCTGAGGTTCAGTGAATGGGCGTGGCCCTGGGAGCCCCAGCCGATGATGGCGACGGTCTTGCCGTCGAGTTTGTGCAGGTCAGCATCGTCGTCGTAAATCATGCGCCGAGGCTACACGGCGACGGCGCGGGGGCGATCTACGGTCCGCCGAAACGGCCGCGCAACGCCATCACGTCGTTGACGTAGCGCTGAGTGTCGGCGTACATGCCGTGGCGGCGCACCGACTCAAGCCCCTGGTAGTAGCCGGCCGCGGCCAGCGACGAATCGCCGCCGGTCTGGGCCAACAGTGAATGCAGCAGGATGACACCGCCGCGGACGTTGTCGCTCGCCGAAGCACTCGACAGTGGCGGCGGGGTGACCAGGTTCTGGCCGATCCACTGCCAGGTGCCGGGTTCGATCTGCATCACGCCGGTCGCCCCGGTGCTCGAGACCAGCCCGTTGTTGAAGCCGCTTTCCTGCCAGCCGATCGCCTCGGCCAGGGATGGGGAGACGCCGTTGGCGGCCGCGATCGATCCGACCTGGCCGGCGGACACGGTCTCAGCGGTCGGCTGCGCACCCCGCGCCGCCGCCGATGAGGCGCCGGTCGTGACCGGGGTGGCGGGGGCGCGGGCGCCGGGAACCGAGATGGTGGTGCCCGAGACGAGTACGGCCGCCGGGTCAACGCCGTTGGCGGCCGCGAGCTGGTCGACGGTCAGGCCATTGGCGGCCGCGATCGCTGACAGCGTGTCCCCCGGCTGGACCCGGTAGCCGGCGCTGGTCACCGATGCGGCGGTCGTGGTTGCGGTCGGGGCACTCGCGGGGGGCGGCACGGCGACACCCTGAGGCGGGATCTGCAACGCCTGCCCGGAGATCAGCTGGCTGTCGAGAGAGAGTCCGTTGGCCGCGGCCAGAGCCGAGACCGGGAGGCCGTCGGCCGCCGCAATCGACGAGAGGCTCTCCCCCGCACCAACGACATGGACAAACGCGGCCGACGCGGTGGCGGGAACGATAAGGGCGGCGGCGACGACGGCCGCGGGGAGGAGTCTGAAACGCATAGTCCGGGAGTGTCGCCCGTCGCAGCGCGACGGAAAACTCCTGCACAGGAGGACCCAACCTGCAAGATCGCTGTCAACTCGCGCCGCCTCAGGCGGTTGCGACGGCGACCAGCGAGCTGCCCGGCAGCCGCACCGAGCCGTCCGCGGCCGCGAACCCCCGGGCGGCACCGATGACGCGCTCGGTCGCCTCGGCCTGAGCGCCCGGGTCCAGCTCGCCGTACACGGCACTGAACATCGGCGACATCTCGACGGTCTCCTCCACGAAGTCGGCCAGCCGCGCATAGCGGCGCTCGAGCGCCACCGCTGCGACCGTCACCTCGGCAAATCCGGCTGACTGCAGCAGCTCGGAGAGACGACCCGGCGGGGCAAGGGTGAACATCCCCGGCGCGCCGGGGTCGGGCGGCTCGGTGTGGCCGAGCTCTATCATCACCCGTCCGGGGATCGTCGCCCACGGGTTGCGCGCGGGCTCGTCCCAGACCGCAAAGGCGGCGCGACCGCCGGGGCGGAGCACGCGGCGGATCTCGGTCGCGGCGGCGGCGGGATCGACGATCAGCATGATCCCCCAGCGGCACAGAATGGCGTCGACGCTGGCGGCATCCATGTCGATCCACTCGAGCTCGAGCTGGCGGAACTCGACGTTGGTCAGGCCGGCGGCCTGCGCGCGCTCGCGGGCCACGGCGAGCATCGCCTCGGCGCCGTCACTGGTGATCAAAGTGCCGCCCGGGGCGATCAGCTCGGCGGCCATGAAGCCCGTGTCTCCGGGGCCGGCGGCGAGCTCGAGCACCCGGTCCCCGGGCTGCAGCGCGAGCGCGTCGACCATCGTCACCGAGACCGGCATCCCCCAGTCCCGGATCCGGTCGGCGCGGTTGCCCCACCCGGTGGCGCTGCGCTCCCAGGCCTCGCGCATGAGCCCACGCTGCTCGTCGGGATCGACGGGGCTCATGACAGTCGTGCCTGCGGGCGGAGGGGCATCACCGCGGCAGCTTAGAGCCCTTAATCCGGATCCCCACGGTCAAACGCGGCGTCGAGCCGCACCTGCATCCGCTGACCGAAGATGGCCAGCAGTGCGTCGGTGGCGAGCGGGCGCAGGTCGTCGACCGCGGCCTCGATCTCGGGCCAGCGCTCGACGGGCATCCCAGCGGCCTGGAACGGACGCCACAGCTCGGTGAGAAACAGGGACACGAACGCCTCCGAGACCCCGTCGCAGTGCTCCTCGATCGCCGCGAACACCGCCAGGGCGCCGTCCAACGACACGCCACGGGCGACCACCCGCTCCGCGATCGCCAGCAGCGACGGGCTGGGCGCTTCGAACCGGTCCAGCCCCGCGGGACGCAGGACCCCCAGCCGCTGGGCGCGGGCCAGGACCTCCGGCGCCGTGTCGAGGCCGACGCCGAAGCGCCGACCCAGTTCGGCGGCGGAGACCGTCGCCGGCCGCTCGGCCTCGGGGGACTCGCTCAGCACCTGCCGGAAGTGCGCGAGGCGCTCGGCGGTCCCGGTCCGGTCATCGACCAGCCGCTTGATCCCGGCCAGGTTGAATCCCTCGTCCTGCAGCTCCCGGATCAGCCGCAGGCGATCGACGTGCTCGGGGCCGTAGTAGCCGACCCGCAGCCGCACCTCGGGCGCGGCGAGCAGCCCCCGGGCCTGATGGGCGCGGATGTTGCGCACGGACATGCCCGAACGGGCGGCGAGCTGCTCGATCGTGAGCTCCGCGGCCACCGCGCGATCATACGCCTGTGTGATGTCACATCGCTCGATGTGACACTGGTCCCTCAGCGCAGCTCGCGCCGCAGCAGCTTGCCCGTCGCCCCGCGCGGAACCGCGGACACCGCCTCAAACTGCTTGGGCACCTTGAAGCCTGCCAGCCGCGCCGCGCAGTGTGCACGCAGCTCGGCCTCGCCCGGGTCCGGCGCGCCATCGGCCAGCACGTACTGGGCGATCGCGGCCTCCCCCCACTCCGCGTCGGGACGACCCAGCACGGCGACGTCGCCCAGAGCCGGGTGCTCGAGCAGCACCGCCTCGACCTCGGCCGGCGCAATGTTCTCACCGCCGGAGACGACCGTCTCGGCGATTCGGCCCACGATCTCCAGCCGCCCGCCGCCGTCCATCTGCCCCCGGTCCCCGGTGTGCAGCCAGCCGTCGCCGGCCAGCGCCCCCCGCGCCACGGTGCGACCGCGGACCAGCACCTCGTCGTCGGGGCCGAGACGCAGCTCGGTCCCCAGCAGCGGCCAGCCGTGGGTCGCGATCTGCGAGCAGGCCTCGGTCATCCCGTAGCTGGGCGCCCCGGCACCCCGGCGGCGGTGGCGCGCGCCAGCAGCGCCGGGGCGATCGGTCCTCCACCGAGCAGCACCCAGC